>NZ_JBHUAL010000005.1:0-97828 GCF_042789775.1 Kitasatospora sp. NPDC056800
GCCATCAGCGGCCGGTGCGGCCGGCGCCGGCTGACCGGGCGGGCCCGCTCAGCCGCGCTCGGTCAGGCCCGACTCCCAGGCCCAGGTGGCGATGCCCACCCGGTTGCGGGCCTTCAACTTGCGCTGGAGGTTGGCCAGGTGGGTCTTGACGGTGCTCAGCGAGATGAACAGCTCGGCGCCGATGTCGGAGTTGGTCAGCCCCTCGGCGACCAGGACGGCGATCTCCTCCTCGCGGCTGGTCAGCGGCTCGACGGGGGAGCGGTCGACCCGGCGCGGGCCGGTGAAGCGGTGCAGCAGGCGGGTGGTGATCTGCGGGCTGATCAGCGAGTCGCCGACCACCGCCGAGCGGATCGCCTCGGCGAGCAGCGCGGGCCCCGAGTGCTTGAGCAGGAAGCCGCAGGCGCCGTTGCGCAGCGCGGTGTGCACGTACTCGTCGAGGTCGAAGGTGGTCACCACCACGACCTTCACCTCCGGGGTGATGCCGGCCAGCCGGCGGGTGACCTCCAGCCCGTCCAGCTCCGGCATCCGGATGTCGACCAGCAGGACGTCCGGCCGCAGGGTGCGGACGGCCTCCAGGGCCTCCAGGCCGTCCGCGGCCTCGGCCACGACCTCCATGTCGGGCTGGGCCGCCAGGATGTGCCGGAACCCCTGGCGGACGCTCGCCTGGTCGTCGGCGATCACGACACGCGTCTTCATGGCGTCATGATCGCACGGGCTTTCGGCGCCCCCGAAGTGAAGGCCGGGATTCCGCCTGGTATGCGCCGGATTCAGTTTCCGCTTAACACCGTTGTCACATGACGGGGAGTCCGGGAAGGATGGTTCCTGTCGGAACGGGGAGTCGGAGCTTCGAAGGTTCCGGCGGAAACCGGAATTCGGTTCAGCGGATATTCGAAAGGGGGCGGACGGCGAAGTGGACGCGAAATACGAGTCGTATGCGATAGCCGACCCGGTGTGGTACGACGCCCTGGAGCGGTGTGACGACCGGGCCTCCCGGTTCACACCGGGCGGGGGCGCGCTGCCCGAGGGCTGGCGCGGCCGCACCCAGGGTGTGTGGGAGGTGCTGGCGCCTTCCGGCGCCCCGCAGCTGCCGGAACAGGGCTGGAAGGTCCACGTCAGCGCCACGCCCGAATCCGCCGAGGAGACGATCGAGACGGCCTGGCGGGTCTGCCGCCGGCTCGGGCTGCCCTGGAAGTACCTGCGCAGCCGGCTGGTGGTCGCGGTGACGAACGCCAAGTACGCCGACCGGTCCGCCAGCGGCAAGGTCGTCACCGTCTACCCGAGGACGGCCGAGGAGCTGGAGACCGTCCTCGCCGAGCTGGACGAGGCGCTGGGCGGCCGCCCCGGCCCGTACGTCCTGTCCGACCTGCGGTGGAACCAGGGCCCGGTGTCGGTGCGCTACGGGGGCTTCGCCCTGATGTGGTGCGAGCTGCCGGACGGCACCAGGGTGCCCGCGGTGAAGGACCCGGACGGCCGGCTGGTGCCGGACGCCCGGCGCCCGCGCTTCACCGTCCCGGAGTGGGCCCCCACCCCGGACTTCCTGGCCGCGCGGATCGCCGCGGCCGCCGACGACGCGGGAGCCGGCCTCGGCCGCTACCGGGTGGTCAAGGCGCTGCACTTCTCCAACGCCGGCGGGGTCTACCTCGCCGAGGACGAGGGCGGCCGACAGGTCGTCATCAAGGAGGCCCGCCCGCACGCCGGGCTGGACGCCTCGGAGACGGACGCGGTGACCCGGCTGCTGGTCGAGCGGGACGCCCTGGAGCGGCTCGGCCACCTGCCGTTCGTGCCGGAGCTGTACGAGTACTTCACCAGCTGGGAGCACCACTACCTGGTGATGGAGTACATCCCCGGCGAGTCCTTCAGCGCCTGGCTGGGCCGGGAGTACCCGCTCACCCGACACCGGCCGGACGCCCGGGAGCTGGCCGACTTCGCGGGGCTCGCGGTCACCCGGCTCGCGCTGGTCGAGGAGTGCGTCGCGGCGCTGCACCGGGAGGGGGTGGCCTTCGGGGACCTCCACCACCGCAACATCATGATCCGTCCGGACGGCACCGTCGCCCTGATCGACTTCGAACTCTCGACGCCGCTGGACACCCCGCGCCGACGCACCCTCGGGGCACCCGGCTTCACCGACCCGGAGATCACCGACGCCCGCGAGGCCGACCTGTTCGCGCTCGGCTGCTGCCAGCTCGCCGCCTTCGTCGCGCTGACCACGCTCACCAGGCGCAACCCGGCCGTCGTCGGCGGGCTGCTGGACCTCGTCGCGGAGTGCTTCCCGACGGTGCCCGCCGGCTTCGCCGAACGGATGACGGGGCGGCTCGCCCTCTCCCCGGCACTGCGCCCCCACCTCGGGGCCCGGCCCGCGGCCGGCGCCCGGGCGGAGCTCACCGCCGCGGCCCTGCTGCGCGGCATCGACGCGGCGGCGACCCCGGAGCGGGAGGACCGCCTCCACCCCGGCGACGTGGCCGGGCTGCGGCCCGGCGGCGCGCTCGGGCTGGCGTACGGTTCCTCCGGCGTGCTCCTCGCCCGGCACCTGGCCGGGGCCGCACCGGGCGGGGAACAGCTGGACTGGCTCGCCGCCGCCGTGCGGCGCGCCCCCGCGGACACGCCCGTCGGGCTGTACGACGGGCTGGCCGGAGCCGGCTGGCTGTTCCACCGGCTCGGGCATCCGGACGCCGCGAACGTGGTGGACCGGCTGCTGGCCGGCCCGCCGCCCTCCTCGCTCGGCCTGTACGGCGGCCTGACGGGCGTCGCCCAGCTGCTGCTGGAGGCCGGAGCGACGGACGAGGCGCTCGCCCTGGCCGCCAAGGCCGCCGGGCGGATCGGCGAGGCCGGGCTGCTGGACCGCCCGGGTCTGCTGCGCGGCTGGTCCGGACCGGCGGTGCTGTTCGCCCGCTGCGCCCGCCTCACCGGCGACACGGCCTGGGCCGAGGCCGCCGAACGCGCCGTCCGCTGCGACCTGCGGCACGGCCGGCTGGTCGACGACATGCTGCAGACGTACAGCTCGGGCCGGCTGCTGCCGTACCTGGCGGAGGGCTCGGCCGGAGTGGCGCTCGCCGTCCTGGCCCTGCCCGCCGCGCAGGCCGAAGCCCTCGACGCCGAGCGGGTGCTGGAGGCCGCGGCCCGGGCCGGCGCGGTCCGCGTGGTCGTCCAGGGCGGGCTGTTCAACGGCCGCGCCGGGCTCGCCTACACCCTGTTCCAGGTCGCCGCCCGCCTGCCGCGCTGGCGGGCCGAGGCGGAGGAGCAACTCCGGCTGGTGGACCTCCACCTGGCCCCTCATCAGGACGGCAGCGTCCTGCACGGGGACCAGCTGATCCGGCTCTCCACCGACCTGGCCACCGGCTCCGCCGGCGCCCTGCTGGCGCTGGCCGCCGCCAAGAGCCCCGGGCAGTGCCTGCTCCCCGGCGCCCACCCCGTCCACGGGTGGACGCCGGAGCGGGCCGAGCCCGGTATCCCGTCCCGGCGAGACGACGAGGGGAGGTGACTGTGATGGCCAACATCCTGGCGCTTCAGGAGCTCGACGAGGAGATCGTCGTCGACGCCCCGTTCAGCTCGGTCAGTGCGTTCAGCTGCTGATGTCCGTGGCCCGGTGCCGCGTTCCGGCGAGGCGGTGAGGAGGAGGTGATTGTGATGGCCGACATTCTGGCGCTTCAGGAGCTCGACGAGGAGATCGTCGTCGACGCCCCGTTCAGCTCGCTCAGCTACTGGAGCTGCTGATCCCGGCAGCCCGGTGCCGTGTACCGGCGAGGCGGTGAGGAGGAGGTGATTGTGATGGCCGACATCCTGGCGCTTCAGGAGCTCGACGAGGAGATCGTCGTCGACGCCCCGTTCAGTTCGTACAGCGCGTTCAACTGCTGACCCCTGTGGCCCGGTGCCGCGTTCCGGCGAGACGGTGAGGAGGAGGTGATTGTGATGGCCGACATTCTGGCGCTTCAGGAGCTCGACGAGGAGATCGTCGTCGACGCCCCGTTCAGCTCGTACAGCGTGTTCAGCTGCTGACCCCCTGGGTCCGGCAGTACCGGGTGACAGAGAGGGGAAGGCCGCGGCACATGCGGCCTTCCCCGGCTCTGCATTCTGTTTACCGTTTTGGGGTGAGTTAACCGTGGCCGTGGCATCAGAACCGACTACCCGTCCGAGCGGACCGCTCGGCGCGCTGCGACTGTGCGTCGCCGAGGTACGGGCGTACCCGGGGCGGGTCATAGGTGTCGCGGTCGCCTGCGCGCTCACCGCCACCGGCGTGGGCGCCTGCCTGCTGCTGCTCGCGGCGGTCAGCGGCCCGTCCTACCCGGAGGGTTCGTCCGCCGCGGCGGCGGCCAAGGACGCGCAGAACCTGCTGGGCCTGCTGCTGACGATGCTGCTGATGTCGGCGGTGCTGGTGACGGGGTCGACGGTCGCGCTCTGGACCAACCAGCGGCTCGGGCAGTTCGCCGTGCTGCGCGCCCTCGGGGTGACGGCCGGCCGGCTGCGGGCCCTGGTCGTCGCGGACGTCGCGCTGGTCGCGCTGGCCCCCTCCGCCGTCGCCGCGGTGGCCGGGACGGTCCCGGTGGCCGGGTTCGGCCGGCGCCTGCTGATCGAGCGCGAGCTGTTCCCCGCCGCGGTCGACCTGCCCTCCGCCGGGCAGACCTGGGCGATCGCGGTCGGCGCCTGCCTCGGCACCTGCGCGGTCGCGGTGCTGGCCGCGCTGGCCAGCGTGCTGGCGGCCGGCCGGGTCCAGCCGATCGACCTCCTCAAGGACCAGTCGCTGGCCCTGGCCCCGCCCCGCCGCAACGTCGGCCGGCTGGTGGCGGGCATCGCCATGGTCCTGATGCTCTGCGGGCCGCTCGTGGCCCTGATGGTCGTGATGGACCTGCCGCCGGTGCTCCAGGGCGCGCTGGTGATGGGCCTGGCCACGGCCGTCATCCCCACGCTCGCGGTGCTCGCGCCCTGGTTCGTGCCGCTGCTCGTCGGCCCCTGCTGCGCGGTGCTGCTGCTGCTCGACCGCAAGGCCGGCCGGATCGCCGCCGCGGGGCTGCGGGCCGCGCCCGCCCGGACGGCCGCGATCGCGGTGCCCGTCCTGCTGGCCGTCGGCACCGTGGTCTGCCTGCTCGGTTCGGGAGCCACCATCGGGGCCGCCGTGCAGCAGCAGACCGAGCAGGCGCTGCGGGCCGACGCGGTGGTGACGGCCGAGCCGGGCCACCAGCTGCCCGCCCGGCCCGCCGGCCTGCCCGGCGGGACGGCCGTCGCGCCGATCGCGACCAAGGTGACCGCGCCGCCCAGCTTCTACGACGACAAGCCCAAGCCCACCCGCGCCTGGGGCGTCGACGGGGCGGCCCTGCGGAGCGCCCTGGACCTCGGCGAACAGCAGGGCCGGCTGGACGAGTTGGCTCCCGGAACGTTCGCCGCGGGCAGCACCGAGGCCACCGCGCGCCACTGGAAGCTCGGCCAGGACGTCACCTTCACGCTCGCCGACGGACAGCAGGCGCAGCTGCGGCTCGTCGCCGTCTACCAGCGGGACCTGGCCTTCCCCTCGTACGTCCTCCCCGCCGACCTCGCCCTCGAACACACCCCGGCCCCGTACGCCGACCGGGTGCTGCTCCGCGGTGACCCGGGCGCCTGGGAGCTCCGGCCCGGCCAGCGGCTCGCCACGCGGGCCGACTACCTGGCCCACCTGCGGCCGCGCAACGTGCAGGACGACATGGCCTCCCGGCTGATCGTCGCCGTGGTGGGCGGGTACGCGCTGCTCGCCCTCGCCAACACCTGCGCCATCGCCCAGCGGGACCGCCGTTCCCAGCGCGCCCACCTGCGGGCCCTCGGCCTCGGCCGCGGGCAGCTGCTGCGCTGCGTGGTGTACGAGGTGCTGGCCTCGGCGCTGGTCGGGACGGTCCTGGCGGTGGCGACGGCCGGGATCTGCCTGGTGCCGCTGGCCCGGGCCGTCGGGCAGGGGGCGCTGCCCGCCCTGGACGTGCCGTGGACGGTCGGCGTCCTGGTCGGGGTGCTGGTCGCCACCGCCGTCCCGGCGGCGCTGGCGGCCCGTCCGCTGCGCGGCATCCGGCGACAGTTCGCGACGGGGTCGGCGTGAGCGCGGCGGCCGCCGGAGGGCTGGGGCGGTCGTTCTGGCTGCTCTACGGCGGCGAGTCCGCCTCGGCCCTGGGCACCGCCGCCTCGGTGATCGCCCTCCCGGTGGTCGCGCTGCGGGCCGGCGGTGACATCCGGCAGGCCGGACTGGCCGGTACGGCGCTCTCCGTCGGGGTGCTGCTGGCCCGGCTGCCGGCCGGCGTCCTCGCCGACCGCCGCGAGCGGCGGACGGTGCTGCTGACCGGCAACGCGGCCGGCGCACTCGTCCTGGCCGCGCTGGCCCTGTCGGCCTCCGGCGGCATGCCGCCGCTGTGGGCGGTGCTGATCGCCGCCCTGCTGCTCGGCGCGGTGGGCAGCACCCTGGCACCCGTCGAGAACGTGGTGGTGCGGTGCTTCGTGCGGCCCGAGCACCTTCCCCGCGCGGTCGGCCTGCTGCAGAGCAGGACGGCCGTCGCGGCGATGGCCGGCCCGGTGGCCGGCGGTGCGCTGCTGGCCGTCCACCCGTCCTGGGTGTTCGCCGTCGACGCCGGCAGCTACCTGGCGGCCGTCTGCTGCGTGGCACTGCTGCCGAAGGGGAGGCGGGAGCGTCCCGGGGACGAGCCGGCCGCGCCCGGCGTCCGGGCCGCGCTGGCCGAAGGCGTCCGGTTCATCTGGCGGGTGCCCTTCCTGCGCTACGCGGTGGTCAACGCGGCCGTGCTCAACCTGGTGTTCAACGGGCTGCTGATCGTGGTGGTGGCCTCGGGCGGGGGCGCCGTGCACATCGGGGTGCTGACCGCGGCCCTGGGCACCGGCGGGCTGGCCGGATCGCTGCTCGCACCGGCGCTGGCCCGGCGGCTGCCGCCCGCCCGGGGCATCGCCCTCGGCACGGCCGTGGTCGCGCTCGCCCTGCCCGGCTTCACCCTGGCCCAGGGGCACTGGGCGGCGGTCCTTCCGCTGGCCCTCGCCGCGGCCGCCGGGCCGGTGGTCACCGTGCTGATCGCGGTCACCCAGATGGAGGTGACCCCGCCGGGTCTGCAGGGCCGGGTGCACAGCGGCATCGGCTTCCTCGCCCAACTGGTCGCGCCCGCCGGGCCGACCCTCGCGGGCCTGTGCGCCCACGCGTTCGGACTGACCGGCACGGTGGCCGGCGCGGCCGTGGTCGTGGTGGTCCTCGCCGCGGTCGGGCTGGCCGCCACCGCGGGCCGGACCGGTGGTGGGCCCGCCGCCGGTCCGACCGGGGCCGGGGGTGCCCCGGAACGACGGAACGACAACCCCGCGGAGGCCGTCCATGGCTGACCTCGCCCACCGGGCCGCGCCCCCCGGGCCGGCGGCGCCGAACCCCGCGCCGGCGGACCCGCACCTCACGCCGGCGGACCCGTACCGCTGGCTGGAGGAGGCGGATACCCCGCGCACCCGGGCCTGGCTCGCCGAGCAGCGGCGCCTGCTGGCCGCCCGCCCGCAGCGCTCCGACGAGCCCGCCTGGGCCACCCTGCTCGACCGGGTGGAACGGGAGGCGCCCGACCGGACGCCCACCCCGCCCGCCGAGGCCGGCGGCCTGCTCTTCCGCCACGAACGCGGCCCGGACGGCGACGTCCTGACCGTCCGGAACCCCGACGGCACCCGCCGGACGCCCACCGAGGGCGTCGTCGGCCCCGGCGACCGGATCGCCGGCTGGCAGCCCGAGCCGCACGGCCGGTTCATCGCCGTCCAACTGCACCGGGACGGAGCCGAGAACGGCGGCCTGCACCTGCTCCCCACCCGCCCGGGCGACCGGCCCCACCACCTGCCCGACGCGGCCCCGTACGCCACCCTCGCCTTCACCGGCGAGGCGCTGGTGTACACCGCCGGCACCCGCACCGAGCACACCCTGGCGGCCCGCCACCCGGACGGCGGCCCGGCCCGCCGGCTCGCCCTGCCGGTGCCCGGCCCGGTCCGGCTCACCCTCCACGGCGGTCCCGGCGGGAACCTGCTGCTGCGCACCCGCCCGCAGCCGTCCGGCCCGGCGCGCTGGTGGGCCACCCGGTGGACCGGCCGGGCGGTGCCCGACTGGCAGCCGCTCGACCTCGACGGGCGGCGGGTCACCGCCCTGGACCTGAACGAGACGGTCTGCTTCCTCGCCGCCGACGAGCTGCTCGCGCTGGACCTGGACGAGCTGGCCCGGGGCGCCACTGGGCGGCCCGCCGTGGTCGCGCCGCTCGCCGTAGGTGAACCGCCCGCCGCCGGTGAAGTACAGGCGGGCCCGGTCACCGCCCTGCGGGTGCTCGGCCCCGGCCGGAGGCCCGGCCTGGCGCTGCTCCGCCGGCTGGGGACCACCCACCGGCTCGACCTGCACCGGCCGGGCGGGGCGCCGGGCGGTATACCGGGTGGGGAACCCGGCGGGGCGCCGGTTGAGGCACCTGGCGACGGCGCCACCGCACTGCACTGGCCCGCCCGGCTGCGCCTCGGCGCCACCCCGTACGACCGGCACGGGCGGGTCGGCGGGTCGGTCTGGCTGCTCGCCGACGACCCCCGGTACGGCACCTGGACCAGGAGCCTGGACGGCTCCGGCCCGGTCGAACCTCCCGAGCGCCGCGCCGCGCTGCGCACCCTCACCGCCGTCGGCCGGGACGGCGCGCCCGTCCCGGTGACGGTCTGCGACCCCGGGCCGCGGGACCGCGGCCGCCCCGCGCCCACCCTGCTCACCGTCTACGGGGGCTTCGGCCTCCCGCTGGAACCCTCCTGGGACCCGGCCATGGAGGCCTGGCTGCGGGCCGGCGGCCGGATCGCCTGGGTGCACGCGCGCGGCGGCGGCGAGCTCGGCCCCGCCTGGGCGGCCGCCGGCCGGGGCCCCGGCAAGAGCGCCACCGTGGACGACTTCCGGGCCGCCGCCGCGATGCTGGTCGAACACGGCGAGGCCCCGGCGGGCGGCCTAGGCGCACTGGCCGCCAGCAACGGGGCGCTGGTGGTCGCCGCCGCGCTCACCCGGGAGCCCGGTCTGCTGTCCGCCGCGGTGTGCGTGGCCCCGCTCACCGACCTGGCCCGCTACCAGGTCGGCGGCCTCGGCCGGCTCTGGGCGGAGGAGTACGGCGATCCGGCCGACCCGCGGGCGCTGCGGGCGCTGCTCGACTACTCCCCGTACCACCGGGTGGTGCCCGGGACGGCCTACCCGGCGGTGCTGCTCGCCACCGGGGCGAACGACGCGCGGGTGCCGCCCTGGCACGCCTGGAAGCTCTGCGCGGCGCTCGGACGGGCCTCCACCGGGGCGGCGCCGGTCCTGCTCGACCACCACGACAGCGGCGGCCACCAGGGCCGCCCGGCCGCGGCCGGACGGGAGCTCGCGGTCCGCTCCCTCGCCCTGCTGGCCGCCGGCACCGGCCTGCTGCCACCCGCCGACCTGCCCGCCGGTCCGCCCGGCCCCCGGCCCAGACCGCAGTCCTGACCTCAGCCCGTGTCCAACCGAGGAGAGCACCACCGATGACCGAGCCCCAGTCCCTCGCGGGAGGCCCGTCCCGTCCCGGAGGCCCCCGGGCCGCCGCGAACCACGCCCCGGCCGCCGCGTCGGCCGTCGACCTGACCAAGGTGCACGGGTCGGGCGACGCCCGGGTGGTGGCACTGGAGCGGGTCTCGGTGTCCTTCCGGGAGGGGGAGTTCGCGGCGATCATGGGCCCGTCCGGCTCCGGCAAGTCCACCCTGCTCCAGTGCCTCGCCGGACTGGAGTCCTGCACCTCGGGCGCCGCCCGGATCGGCGACACGGACCTCACCCGGCTGAGCGACGGCCAGCTGACCAGGCTCCGCCGCGACCACGTGGGCTTCGTCTTCCAGGCCTTCCACCTGATCCCCACCCTGACGGTGTCGGAGAACATCGCCCTGCCGCTGACGCTGGCCGGCCGCACCCCCGACCGGCAGTGGCTGGACACCCTGGTCGAGGCGGCCGGCCTCGGCGCCCGGCTCGGCCACCGCCCGGCCCAGCTCTCCGGCGGCCAGCAGCAGCGCGTCGCCTGCGTCCGGGCGCTGGCCGGCCGGCCCCGGATCGTCTTCGCCGACGAACCGACCGGCAACCTGGACTCCCGCTCCGCCGCCGAGATCCTCGCGCTGCTGCGCCGGTGCGTCCGGGAACTCGGCCAGACCGTCGTGATGGTCACCCACGACCCGGTGGCGGCCTCGTACGCCGACCGCGTCATCTTCCTCGCCGACGGCCGCATCGTCGACGAACTCCTCGGCCCGACCCCCGACCAGGTGCTCGGGCGGATGCGCACCTTCGACGCCAACCTCGGCATCAGCTACTGGTCCGGACCGGCCTGACCTGCCGCGCGCCGACCGCCGGATGCGCGAGGATGGGGGCATGCCGAACCGTCTCGCGGACGCGACCTCGCCGTACCTGCTCCAGCACGCCGACAACCCCGTGGACTGGTGGCCCTGGGCGCCGGAGGCCTTCGAGGAGGCGCGGCGCCGCGGTGTGCCCGTTCTGCTGTCGGTCGGTTACGCCGCCTGTCACTGGTGTCATGTCATGGCTCACGAGAGCTTCGAGGACGCCGGGCTCGCCGAGTACCTCAATGAGCGGTTCGTCCCGGTCAAGGTGGACCGGGAGGAGCGGCCGGACGTCGACGCCGTGTACATGGAGGCGGTGCAGGCCGCGACCGGGCAGGGCGGGTGGCCGATGACGGTGTTCCTCACGCCCGACAAGGAGCCGTTCTACTTCGGCACCTACTTCCCGCCGCAGCCCCGGCACGGGATGCCGTCCTTCCGGCAGGTGCTGGAGGGTGTGGAGGCCGCCTGGCGGGACCGGCGGGAGGAGGTCGGCGAGGTCGCCGGACGGATCCGGGCCGACCTCGCCCAGCGGGCCGCCGTGTACTCGGCCGGTGCCCACAACCCGCCCGGCGAGGCGGATCTGCACCAGGCGCTGGTGGCCCTCAGCCGGGACTTCGACCAGAGCCGTGGCGGCTTCGGCGGCGCGCCGAAGTTCCCGCCGGCCATGGTGCTGGAGTTCCTGCTGCGCCACCACGCCCGGACCGGCTCGGAGGCGGCCCTGGAGATGGCCGTCCGCACCGGTGAGGCGATGGCCCGCGGCGGCATCCACGACCAGCTCGGCGGCGGCTTCGCCCGGTACGCGGTGGACGCCGGCTGGGTGGTGCCGCACTTCGAGAAGATGCTGTACGACAACGCCCTGCTGCTGCGCGCCTACCTGCACCTGTGGCGGGCCACCGGATCGGCCCTGGCCCGCCGGGTCGCGCTCTCCACGGCGGACTTCCTGCTGCGCGAACTCCGCACGCCCGAGGGTGCGTTCGCCTCCGCCCTGGACGCCGACAGCCTGGACGAGGAGACCGGGCAGTCCGCCGAGGGCGCGTACTACGTGTGGGAGCCCGGCCAGCTGGTCGACCTGCTCGGCCCCGCCGACGCGGCCACCGCCGCCCGGCTGTTCACCGTCACCGCCGGGGGCACCTTCGAACACGGCACCTCGGTGCTCCAACTCCTCGCCGACCCCGAGGACTTCGCCGAGTACGAGACGATCCGGGCGCGGCTGGCCGAGGCCCGGGCGGCCCGCCCCGCCCCGGCCCGCGACGACAAGGTGGTCGCCGCCTGGAACGGCCTGGCCGTCGCCGCGCTCGCCGAGACCGGCGCGCTGCTGGACCGCCCCGACCTGGTCGAGGCCGCCGAACGCGCCGCCGACCTGCTGCTCGCCGTCCACCTCACCCCCGACGGCCGGCTGCTGCGCACCTCCCGGGACGGCCGGGCCGGTGCCAACGCCGGCGTGCTGGAGGACTACGCGGACACCGCCGAGGGCTTCCTCGCGCTGTACGCCGTCACCGGCGACGCCTCCTGGCTCCAGCTGGCGGGCGGCCTGCTCGACACCGTGCTCAAGCACTTCACCGACGAGGCCTCCGGCGCGCTCTACGACACCGCCGACGACGCCGAGGAGCTGATCCGCCGCCCGCAGGACCCGACCGACAACGCCACCCCGTCCGGCTGGACGGCCGCCGCCGGCGCCCTGCTCACGTACGCCGCGTACACCGGCTCCGACCGGCACCGCACGGCCGCCGAACGGGCCCTCGGCGTGGTCGGCGCCCTCGCCGGCCGGGCACCGCGGTTCATCGGCTGGGGCCTCGCCGTCGCCGAGGCGCTGCTCGACGGGCCGCGCGAGGTCGCCGTGGTCGGCCCGGACGGCGACCCGGCCACCGCGGCGCTGCGACGGGCCGCGCTGCTCGGGACGGCGCCGGGAGCGGTGGTCGCGGTCGGCGCGCCCGGGGAGCCCGAGGTGCCGCTGCTGGCCGACCGGCCGCTGGTCGGCGGCGCCCCCGCGGCGTACGTCTGCCGGCACTTCGCCTGCGACGCCCCGACCACCGATCCGGCGGAACTGGCCGGGAAGCTGGGCGTGGCGGTCGAGTAGCGGGCGTCCCGGCGGGGGCGGGCAAGCCGTCGAGGGTGGGGGCGGGCAGGGGTTCGACGGCGGTCGGATAATCGTTGGCGAGCGGGGTCCGGCCGGGGCCACCATGAGCCATGACCTGGACTTTCAGCACCTCCCTCGACGAGTTCCGCGACCGGGCGGGCGCCTTCCTGGCCGCTCGCCCCGCCGAGAACACCGTCCTGCTCACCATCGCGCACCGGCTGGCCGAGTCCGGCCTGACGGTGTTCGGCGAGCCGCCGGTCTTCGGCTGGTGGCGGGCCGAGCAGGGAGGTCCGGTCGCGGGCGCCTTCCTCCAGACGCCGCCGTTCGCCCCCCGGCTCTCCTTCATGCCGCCGGCCGCGGCCGCCGAACTGGCGACCGGCCTGGCCGCCGCCGGAGCCGGCTTCACCACGGTGGCCGGGGTCGGCGGGGGAGCCGAAGCGGTCCGCGCCTTCGCCGCCGCTTGGACGGCGGCCACCGGCACCGAACAGTCCGTGTGCGTCGACGAACGGCTCTACCGGCTCGGCGAGTTGACCGACCCACCGCGCCCGCCCGCAGGCCGCCACCGGCTGGCCGAACCGGCCGACCGCGAACTGGCGATCCGCTGGTACCAGGAGTTCCTGGCCGAGGTCGAGGTCGGACTCCCCGACGTCCCAAGGGCGGTGGACGAGCGGACCGCGAACGGCTGCCTGCACCTGTGGGAGGACGGCGGCCGCCCGGTCGCCCTGGCCGGCAGCAGCCCGGTGCTCGCCGGCATGTCCCGCATCGGCCCGGTCTACACCCCCGCCGAGAGCCGCGGCCACGGCTACGGCACCGCCGTCACCGCCGCCGTCTCGGCCCACCTCCTCGCCCGCGGCGCCACCGAGGTCCTGCTCTACACCGACCTCGCCAACCCGACCAGCAACTCCATCTACCAGCAGATCGGCTACCTGCCGGTGGAGGGCTCCCAGATCGTGGACTTCCGGCCCCGGTAACGGAGTTACGCGTCCCTGGTCAGATGCACGCCCGCCACCCCGGCCACCTTCGTGCCGAAGGGATCGGTGGCGGCCGCCGCGGTGGCGGGCGCGGGCAGCCGGTCGGCGCTGAGGTACGTCTGCGCGCAGGTGAGAAGGTTGCCGCCGGCCGACTTCATGTCGCCGGCGAGCCCGTCCAGCAGCGACTTCCAGGCGGTGCCGCACCCCTGCAACGCCGCCCCGCTCTGCCACCCCGCCAGCCCCCCGGCCGCCTTGTCGCCCGGCTCCGCGAGCTTCGCCGTCTCCTCCGGAACCTTCCCGGCCACTGCCAGCGCGTTGTTCCCGGCGGCGGTCAACTCGCCTGGTTTGACAGTGAATCCCTTGCCGTCACCCATCGCTCTTCCCCCAATGCCGCTGTGGCAGACGTGGGTTATGGTAGCGGTGAGTATCGGGGGGAGCACTCATGGCTGATCCGGATCAGCGGGCCGGCGCGGGCCGACTCGACTTCGCGAGCCTGAAGAACGCCAGACCGGGGGATCTCCACGCGGCCGGCGACGCGTACGACGCGCTCCACAAGGCGTTCGCGCAGCACACCGCCGACTGGAAGCGCGGCACCACCGACCGGGTCCACGGGTCGGGCTGGAGCGGGCCGGCAGCCGACGCCGCGATCCCCTCACTGGACGGCACGACCACCCAACTGCACGCCGCCGAAACCGAACTGGCCGCACTCGGCCAGACCCTGCGGGACTACGCCGACCTCTTCGGACTCGCCCAGTCGAAACTCCGGCAGGCCGTCGTCGACGCCGGTGCCAAGGGCCTGACCGTCAGCGACAACGGCACGGTGAGCTGGCCCGCGCCCACCGGCCCGGTGGACGCGAACTGGGAGACCAAGCAGAAGGCGGCGGCCGAGGAGATCGCCAAGCGGATCACCGCCGCCCTCACCGAGGCCGGCACGGCCGACCAGACCCTCGCCGGGCTGCTCAGGGGCTTCACCCAGCACGCCACCAGCAAGTCGGGCCTGACCCTCGCGGTCGCCGAGGCCGACCAGCGGACGGCGAACGAGTCGGGCGCCCCGTACCTGAGGGACATGGCGGCCGCGGGAGCGCCGCCCACCGAGGTCAACAGCTGGTGGAACGGCCTCGACCCGGCGGGCCGGCAGTGGTTCATCGACCACCACCCGGAGAAGGTCGGGAACCTGGACGGGATCCCGGCGGACGTGCGGGACCAGGTCAACCGGAGCTACCTGGACAAGCGGCTGAGCGAGCTCAAGGGCAAGCAGCGGACGAAGGAAGAAGAGGCGGAGTTCAAGAAGCTCCAGCCCATCCAGGAACGCCTCGCCCAGGACGACCAGGCGAAGGACGGTCGGCCGCACTCCTACCTGATCGGCATCGGGGCCGAGGGCCAGGGCCGGGCGATCCTCTCCTTCGGGAACCCCGACACCGCCACCGACATCTCCTCCTACGTGCCCGGGATCACCACCACTCCCGATTCGCTCGGCAAGGCGACGCCGGGGACCACGCCCGGCACCAATGAGGCGGAGAACGCGCTGAACGTCTGGCGGGAGGCCAACAAGAAGGTCAAGCCCGGTGGATCGGCGGCCTCCATCGTGTGGCTCGGCTACGACCCGCCGGACATCGGCGTCGGAGCGGCCACGCCCGCACAGGCGGCCAAGGGCGCGCCCGACTACGCGAGGTTCGTCACCGGGCTCCGGGCGACCAACGCGAGCGGCCAGTGTCCGCACATCACCTCGATCGGGCACAGCTACGGCTCGCTCCTCGTCGGGCTGGCCACGAAGGAGGCCTCCCACCAGGGGAACCTCACGCTGCCGGACGACGTGGTGATCATCGGCAGCCCCGGCGTCGGAGTGAAGCACGCCGCGGACCTGGGGATGCCCGCCGGCCACGTGTGGGCGGGCGCGGCCGGCAACGACCCGGTCACCCAGATCCCCTCGGCGGCGAACCAGGCGGTGCCCTGGCCCTTCAAGGGCGTGGCCGGGGCCGATCCGCACGACCTCTGGTACGGGAGGGACCCGGCGAGCGAGTCCTTCGGGGCCAAGCGCTTCACCGTCGACGGTTGGAGTAAGTCGGGGAGCGTCGTGGACTTCGGGATGCACACCAAGTACCTGGCCCCGGAGACCGGCGGCCCCTCGCTGGGCAACATCGGCTCGATCGTCGCGGGCCGGACCGACGACGTCCACCTGACCGAGGGACGATGAAGACCCGTTGGAAGGTGACCGGATTCGTCACCGCGCTCCTCGCCGTTCCGGCCGTCGTCCTGGTGGCGTCCGCCAACGGATACGGACCGTTGGCCCTGAGGGAGCGGATGGTTCTGCTGAGCCCGGGTGAGGCGAAGGGCCGGATCGACGCCGCCCTGCGCGCGACCATGGGGGCGGTCTCGCCGCCGCTCAGCTATGCGGGCGCCGACGTCGACCTGTACAGGCGGTCGGACCACTGGGACCACGAGTCGAGTCTGGAAACGAACGTCACCGGGATCGTCCGTGTGCGGACGGTGGTCTCGCGGGCGAAGCTGCCGCTCCTGATGGAACAGGTGACCCCGGCGTGGCGGGCACTCGGGAGCCCGAACGTCGTCCGGGCGGACAACTCGGCGAAGTACCCGCGCCTGTTGGGGGCGGGGACCGTCGGCGGTGAGACCTCGTTGGCCGTCAACGCGGTCGGGTCCGAGGACTCCTCCTCCTACACGGTGACCTTCGAGGCGGAGGTCTTCGGCGTGCTGTACCAGCCCGCCCGTGCGTACGCGCCGATGTCCCCGCTGGGCCGGACGCCGCACGACGCCGCGGGCTACGTGGTCGTCGACCCCGTCGACGACCCGTACTGGTCGCACTGACCCCCACGCCCCTCACTCCCAGTCCCACCGGATCCCCAGGAGGCACGGCCGTACCGCCGTCGCCACCAGGTGGACGCAGTGGTGCCCGTCGAGGGTGAGTTCCTCGGTCTCGTACGGGGCGGCGCCCGGCGAGTGCAGTGCGAAGCGGTGGCAGCGGACGGGGAGGGCGGCGGGGTGGAAGGTGACCTGGAGGACGTACTGGCCGGCGCCGGAGTTGAAGCCGCGGACGTATTCGCAGCTGGGGTCGGGGGAGGGGGCGTCGTCGAAGCCGTAGCCGAGCAGGTGGGTGTCGCCGGCGCGTAGGCGGCGGTCGAGGAGGAGTTCGGCGGCGAGCAGGTGGTGGGCCTGGTCGCGGCGGATGCGGCCGGGGCGGCAGTTCTCCTCGGCGCGGACGCCGACGCGGGTGATGTCGCTGCCCGGGTCGCCCTGGTAGAGGGCGAGGTAGCGGTCGATGCCGTCGCGGTGGGCGCGCAGGGCGTGCTGGGAGTCGCGGCGGGCGAGTTGGCGGTCGGGGCCGACGCGGATGCGTTCGATGTGGGTGATGGTGTGCAGTCCGGTGTCGCGCGGGCCGGCGAGGGTGGCGAGCAGGTCGTCGACGGCGACGGCGGGGGAGATGAGGTCGCGGTAGGGGCGGACGGGCGGGCCGGCGGGGGCGGGGCCGGCGGCGCGGCGGGGGCCGAGCAGCCGGGTGAGGGAGTGTTCGGGCAGGTCGAGGACCTCTTCCAGGGCGGCGACGGCGCGCAGTGACTCGGTGCGTTCGGGGCGGCGGCGGCCCTGCTGCCAGTAACTGAGGCTGGTGAGGCCGACGGTGACGCCGCGCAGGGCGAGGTGGCGGCGGATGCGGTGGAGGGCGAGGCCCCGGGCGGAGATCGCGGTGCGCAGGGCGAGGTGGAAGGGGCCGGTGCGCAGGGCGGCGGCGAGGTCGGCTGGGTCGCTCTTGTGGATGGCGGCCTCCTGGGGGACGGGCGGACCGGCGTGCGGGCGGCTCGGGACGGAGCGGCGTTTGACCGTGAATATTCACATCGGTGCGGTGGTTTGTCACCGGTCCGGGCCTGCTGCGCGGTGGTTCTCCGGGCGCCGTTCACAGCCGCGTCCGCCCGTTCACACCTCGGTCCGGGCCCCGCGGACGGCCGTTGACCTGTCCCTGACGAGGCGCGATGCTCGGGGCGCGATCCGGACCGCGCCCCCACACAGCACCTCGCTCCACTCGCGCAAGGAGGCTTTCCCGCCATGCCAGTTCCACGAATACGGCTGCGCCGCGCGGTCTCGCTGCTCGCCCTCGGCGTGCTGGGCCCGGCGCTCACCGCCGCGGTGGCGGCGCCCGCGATCGCCGCCCCGGCCGGGCAGCCGGCCCCGTACCAGACCCAGGCCCCGTACCAGGACCGGACCCAGGCCCAGACGCAGACCCAGACGCAGGCCCAGGACCGGGCCGCGCACCAGGTCCGCCAGGCCGCCGCGCCCGGCAGCACGGCCGACCTGGCCGGCACCTTCAAGAAGCTCAACATCACCATGCAGCAGCAACAGCAGACCAACTGGTGCTGGGCGGCGAGCGGGAACACCATCGCCACCTGGTTCGGCTACAACTACAGCCAGAACCAGTTCTGCAACGCCGCGTTCGGCCGCTCCGCCAACTCCAGCTGCCCCAACAGCCAGGCCACGCTGGGCGACGTGCAGAACGGGCTGAACTGGGTCGGCATCAACCCGGGCTCGTACGTCAACGGGTACCTGAACTACGGCACCGTGCAGTCCGAGGTGAACGCGGACCGCCCGATCGAGACGCGCATCCAGTGGAGTTCGGGCGGCGGCCACATGCACGTCCTGTACGGCTACGACACGTCGAGCAACTGGGTCTACTGGGGCGATCCGTGGCCCTCCAACTACCGCTACAACTGGGCGGACTACGGGTACTACGTGAACAACAACACGTTCTCGTGGACCCACTCCCTGTACCGGATCGGCGCGTGAGGGCGGCCATGACCGAGACCAAGAACCGCCGTCGGGCCGCCACCGCGACCGCCACCGCCCTGCTCGCCGCCGGCCTCGCGCTGGCGCTCGCCCCGGCCGCGCACGCGGACTCCCCGTCCGCCCCGGCCCCGGTGCCCGCCGCCGAGCTGGCGCAGGCCCGCGGCGCGGTCCAGGACCCGGCCGTCCTCGACAAGGTCGGCCACTTCTTCGCCCGCAAGGGTGTCCCGCCGACCCGGCAGCTGACCATCGGCGCCGCCGAGGAGGCCCGGGCGGCGGGCGAGGCCGCGCCGCGGCTGGTCGGCGACACCGTGCCGGTGTACGTCCTGGACCCCGGTTTCGTGGCCGGTACCCCCGGCGCACCGGTGGCGACGTCGGAGTTCACCGCCAGCAAGGTGGTCGCGGCGGACGGGCAGAGCGCCTCGGTCTGGACCGTCCGGCAGGGCGGCGGCTGGAAGGTGGTGAACATCGCCTCGGGCGGTGACGAGAGCGACTACGCGGCGAAGGCGGCGGGCAGCGGCGGTGGCACCGCCTTCCGCGAGCCGCAGGTCAACGCCTGGTACGTGCTGCGTGACGGCCGG
The DNA here is from genome assembly GCF_042789775.1 of Kitasatospora sp. NPDC056800. Lineage (NCBI taxonomy): Bacteria > Bacillati > Actinomycetota > Actinomycetes > Kitasatosporales > Streptomycetaceae > Kitasatospora > Kitasatospora sp. NPDC056800. The sequence goes on from NZ_JBHUAL010000005.1 coordinate 18,729, forward strand.
GTGCTGCCGCTGGACGACGAGGCCCGGCGCTCGGTGGGCGCGGGCGGGGTCACGCTGGCCGCGTACCAGCAGCTGGTGCACCAGCGGTACGGGGACAAGCTGCCCGGCTCGGCGTACGACCGGGCGGGCAAGGGCGGCGGCTACGAGGCGGACGCCGCGCCGGAACTCGCGGCCGCGCCGCGGTCCGGGACGGCACCGCAGCCCGGGGAGGGCCCGCAACTCGCGGTCGCACCGCGACCCGCGGGCGGCGGTTCGGCACTGCCGGCCGTGACGGCGGCGGCCGCCCTGGGTGCCACCGCCCTGGTGGGCGCGGGTGCCGTGCTGCGGCGGAGGGGCGTCCGCCGCGGCTGACGGCGGGCAGGGTCGCGAGAGGTTCACCGAGGCGCTCGGCCGGGTTCTCCCGGCCGGGCGCCTTGCCGTGGTCACGTTCCGTGATGTGTCCTGGAAGTGCTGCTTCCGCACAAGGAATTGACGCAACGTTGATCTGTCGTTCGCCGCCTGGGGGCGGTTGGCCATGACTGACGGTAGATACGATGTGGCAATCGGTCAGTGCTGGCCGACGCGTGCCGAGAGCGGAGAAGAGGTGGGGCGGCGGGAGCCGACCACGAGCCCGGCACCGGGAAAGGGGACCGAGGTGGCCGACGCGGACGACAAGCAGATGAGCTCCCAGGTGTGGGGCTCGGCGGTGGTGGTGGGCTCTGCTCTGGCCGTGGTGGCGGCCTATCTGATCAAGGGTGCCCCACTGGTCCTGGCGGTCGCCGGGGTGGAGACCCTGCTGCTGATGGTCTACGTCGCCCGCCGCTGGCGCGCGATGCGCGGCGGCCCGGCCCCGGTGCGGCACCGTCCGCGCCGCGGCATCCCGGACGCCGCGCACTGCGAGCGCTGCCGCCGGGCCCGCGAGGCGCTGGACGCCCGGCAGGCGCGGGGCCGTGCGGTCGGCGCGGTGCGGTGGCCCGAGCCCGAGGCGCTCCCGGCGCCGGCCTGGCCTCCGCGCGAGCCCCACCGGGAGTCGCACGGGGAGCAGCACCACGCGCACGGCGGGCAGCAGCACCACGGGTACGGCGAGCAGCACCACGCGCACGGGCCGCTGCAGGATCCGGGCCCGCAGCCGGAGGCCGGCGCGGCCGACCACGCGGCCTACCCGCGCCGCCCGCAGCTCCGGGCCCCGTACGAGCGGCCCTGGACGGCGGAACGGGCGGCCGTCCGGTCCGTGGACCGTTCGACCGCCCGCAGGGGTGCGCCGGGATCGACCGGCCGTGCCGTACGCCACCAGTGATCACCCGACCGGGCCGTACGCCACCGGTGGCCGACCGGCCGTGGCGTACGGCACCGGTGTTCACCCGGTCATGCCGTACGGCACCGGTGTTCACCCGGTGGTGCTGTAGGCCACCAGCGAGACGCCGACGTACTGGACGATGAACGCCCCCAGGGTGAAGGCGTGGAACACCTCGTGGAACCCGAACCAGCGCGGTGAGGGGTTGGGCCGCTTGAGCCCGTACACCACGCCGCCGATGCTGTAGAGCACCCCGCCGACGATCATCAGCACCAGGACGGCGACCCCGCCGGCGCGCAGGAAGTCCGGCAGGAAGAAGGCGGCGGCCCAGCCCAGCGCGAGGTACACCGGTGTGTACAGCCAGCGCGGCGCGCCGACCCAGAACACCCGGAACGCGATCCCGGCCAGCGCGCCGCCCCAGGCCACCCAGAGCAGGACCTGCTGGTCGGCGCCCTTGAGCAGCAGCATGGTGAACGGCGTGTAGGTGCCCGCGATGATCAGGAAGATGTTCGCGTGGTCCAGCCGGCGCAGTACGGCGTCCCCGCGCGGCCCCCAGTTGAAGCGGTGGTACACCGCGCTGACCCCGAACAGCAGCCAGGCGCTGACCGAGTAGATCGCGCAGGCGATCTTGGCGGGCGTGGAGTCGGCCAGGCAGATCAGCACGATCCCGGCGGCCACCGTGGCGGGGAACATTCCGGCGTGCAGCCAGCCGCGCCACTTCGGCTTGCTCTCCGTGAGTGCACTCTCCGCGAGCGCAGCAGCAGTCATGCGCAGCATGCTACCCGCTACCTACGGCTCCGTAGGTTACTCACGCGTAGGAAGTGGCGATCGTCACTCTTAGACGTTTTGGAGTATTTGGAGTGTGGCGCCGCGCACTCCGTCGCGGGGTCGGTCGACATGTTACCGATGAGTAATCATACTGGCTGTAGTAAAGGGTGCGTCAATTTCGACGCTTCGCCGCGTTCCGGCCTTGAGTCCGGAGCTACGCTGCAAGCACCCTCAGACCCCCGCGACGCCATCTCCACGCCGAGATGGCGTGAAACGGAGCGATCGTGTCGTACGAGATCTCTGCTCTCAGCGCATCCGCGCCCACCCGCCACAAGCAGCTGCTCGCTTGGGTGAGCGAGATCGCCGAGCTCACCCAGCCGGACCGCATCGAGTGGTGCGACGGTTCCGACGAGGAGTACCAGCGCCTCGCGGACCTGCTGGTGGCGCAGGGCACCTTCAAGAAGCTCAACGAGGAGAAGCGCCCCAACTCCTACTACGCCGCCTCGGACCCGTCCGACGTGGCGCGCGTGGAGGACCGCACCTTCATCTGCTCCGAGCAGGAGAAGGACGCCGGACCGACCAACCACTGGAAGGCCCCCGCCGAGATGCGGGAGATCTTCCAGGGCGAGCAGGGCCTCTTCCGCGGCGCGATGAAGGGCCGCACGATGTACGTCGTGCCCTTCTCGATGGGCCCGGTCGGTTCCCCGCTGGCCGCGTACGGCGTCGAGATCACCGACTCCGCCTACGTCGCCGTCTCGATGCGCGTGATGACCCGCATGGGTCAGGCCGTGCTGGACCAGCTCGGCGAGGACGGCGACTTCGTCAAGGCCGTGCACACCGTCGGCGCCCCGCTCGCCGAGGGCCAGGCGGACGTGCCGTGGCCGTGCAACAGCACCAAGTTCATCTCGCACTTCCCGGAGACCAAGGAGATCTGGTCCTTCGGTTCGGGCTACGGCGGCAACGCCCTGCTCGGCAAGAAGTGCTACGCGCTGCGCATCGCCTCGACCATGGCCCGCGACGAGGGCTGGCTGGCCGAGCACATGCTCATCCTGAAGCTCACCCCGCCGAGCGGCGAGGTCAAGTACGTCGCGGCGGCCTTCCCCTCGGCCTGCGGCAAGACCAACCTGGCCATGCTCCAGCCGACCGTCCCGGGCTGGAAGGTCGAGACGATCGGCGACGACATCGCCTGGATGCGTTTCGGCGCCGACGGCCGCCTGTACGCCATCAACCCCGAGGCCGGCTTCTTCGGCGTCGCCCCCGGCACCGGCGTGGACACCAACGCCAACGCCATCGAGACGCTCTGGGGCAACACCGTCTTCACCAACGTCGCCCTCACCGACGACGGCGACGTGTGGTGGGAGGGCCTCACCGACGAGCCCCCGGCGCACCTGACCGACTGGCGCGGCAACGACTGGACCCCCGAGTCCGGCACCCCGGCCGCCCACCCGAACGCCCGCTTCGCCGTCCCGGCCGCGCAGTGCCCGACCATCGCCCCGGAGTGGGAGGACCAGGCGGGCGTGCCGATCTCGGCGATCCTGTTCGGCGGCCGCCGCGCCACCGCCGTCCCGCTGGTGACCGAGTCCTTCGACTGGCAGCACGGCGTCTTCCTGGGCGCCAACATCGCCTCCGAGAAGACCGCCGCCGCCGAGGGCACCGTCGGCGAGCTGCGCCGCGACCCGTTCGCGATGCTGCCGTTCTGCGGCTACAACATGGGCGACTACTTCGCCCACTGGCTGAAGGTCGGCGCCCAGGCGGACGCCGCCAAGCTGCCGAAGATCTACTACGTCAACTGGTTCCGCAAGGACGCCGAGGGCAAGTTCGTCTGGCCCGGCTACGGCGAGAACAGCCGCGTACTCAAGTGGATCGTCGAGCGCCTGGAGGGCACCGGCGAGGGCGTCGAGACCCCGATCGGCGTGCTGCCGACCGTCGAGGGCTTCGACCTCGGCGACCTGGACCTCTCCAAGGAGGACCTCGACCTGCTCTTCACCGTGGACGCCGACATCTGGCGCCAGGAGGCCGCGCTCGTGCCGGCCCACCTGGAGACCTTCGGCGACCACACCCCGAAGGAGCTGTGGGACGAGTACCGGAACCTCGTCGCGCGCCTCGGCTGAGCCTGAGCCTCAGCCGCGGTAGCGGCGGGGCGCGCGGCACGAACCGCGCGTCCCGCCGAGCGGCAGGACGGCCGGAGTTCCGCCGGGCGATTTTCCCCCGACCAAGGAGATCGCCCGGGCCGGAACTCCGGCCGTAGTGTTTTTCCGGGAGCCGTCCCGGGAGCCGTCCCGGGTGTCGTCGAGCCCGGTGGCTACGGCTGGACGTAGCCGCTCAGGAAGTCGCCGATCCGGGTCACCGCGTCGGTGATCTCCTCCGGCCGGGGCAGCGTGACCAGCCGGAAGTGGTCCGGCTCGGGCCAGTTGAAGCCGGTGCCCTGGACCAGCAGGATGCGCTGGGAGCGCAGCAGGTCGAGCACCATCCGGGCGTCGTCCTTGATCTTGTGGACCTTGGGGTCCAGCCGGGGGAAGGCGTACAGCGCGCCCTTGGGCTTGACGCAGCTGACCCCGGGGATGTCGTTGAGCAGCTTGTACGCGGCGTCGCGCGAGGCGTGCAGCCGGCCGCCGGGCAGCACCAGGTCGCGGATCGACTGCCGCCCGCCGAGCGCGGCGGCCACCGCGTGCTGGGCGGGCATGTTGGCGCAGAGCCGCATCGAGGCGAGCACGGTCAGGCCCTCGATGTAGCTGCGGGCCCGGTGCCGGTCGCCGGACAGCACCATCCAGCCGGAGCGGAAGCCCGCGACCCGGTACGCCTTGGACAGCCCGTTGAAGGTGACGCAGAAGAGGTCCGGGGCCAGGGTGGCCAGCGGGACGTGCTCGGCGTCGTCGTAGAGGATCTTGTCGTAGATCTCGTCCGCGTAGACCACCAGGTCGTGCCGGCGGGCGATCTCGGCGATGCCCTCCAGCACCTCGCGCGGGTAGACCGCGCCGGTCGGGTTGTTCGGGTTGATCACCACGATGGCCCTGGTGCGGTCGGTGACCTTGGCCTCGATGTCGGCGAGGTCCGGGTACCACTCGGACTGCTCGTCGCAGCGGTAGTGCACGGCGGTGCCGCCGGCCAGCGAGACCGAGGCGGTCCACAGCGGGTAGTCCGGGGCCGGGACGAGCACCTCGTCGCCGTCGTCCAGCAGCGCGGTCATGGCCAGCTGGATCAGTTCGGAGACGCCGTTGCCGAGGAAGACGTCGTCGACGGAGAGGCCGTGCAGCCCGCGGTCCTCGTAGTGCATGACCACCGCGCGGCGGGCGGAGAGCAGGCCCTTGGAGTCGCCGTAGCCGTGCGCGGTGGCGAGGTTGCGCAGGATGTCCTGGAGGATCTCCGGGGGCGCCTCGAAACCGAAGGTGGCCGGGTTGCCGGTGTTGAGCTTGAGGATGCGGTGGCCCTGTTCCTCCAGCCGCATCGCCTCGTCGAGTACCGGTCCGCGGATGTCGTAGCAGACATTGGCGAGCTTGCTGGACTGGATGACCTGCATGTCCGCCTACTTTAGGGGTACGGAGGGGCCGTGCGGCGGGTCTCCGCGGGGGTGCTTCGGAGGGTCGGAACGGCCCCCTTGGATCGGCAGGCGGGGGCGGCGGGCGGCCTTGTGAACCGGCAGTCGAATGTCCGGAATGCTCCTGTATGCGAGGAGCGCCGCCGCGCCGTTCCGTGGAACGAGACGGACGGCACACGCCCGGCGCGGGAGGATGTGGCCGGTCGTGTCGGTCGTGTCGGTCGAGGAGGGGGTGCGCCGGTGGTCCCGGTCGTGGTCGCGGCGGTGCTGGTCGGTCTCCTGGCGGCTCCGCCGCTGCGCGGGCGGATCGCCCGGTTCGCGGTGCCGGAGGGCGAGCCCTGGTGCGAGGCCTGCCCGTCCTGCGGGCGCGCGCTGCGGCTGCTGCCGCCGACCGGGCGCTGCCCGGGCTGCCGGGAGCGGCTGGGCGCCGGCCCCTGGACGGTGGAGGCGGTCGCGGCGGCGGTCGCCGTCGCGGTGGCGTACGCGGCGGACCGCCTGGTGGTGGTGACCCTGGCCCTGGGCTGGGCGGCGGCGCTCGGCGTGGCGCTCGGCTTCGTCGACGCGCGGGTGCGCCGGCTGCCGTACGGGCTGACCGTGCCGCTGCTCGGCGGGGTGGCGGCGCTGCTGCTGGTCGCGGCGCAGGCCGAGCGGGACCCGGGTGCGCTGCTGCGCTGCCTGCTGGTCGCGCTGGCGGTCGGGGGCGTCCTCGAACTGGCCGTCTGGCTGGGCGCGTTGGGCCCCGGGGACTCCCCGCTCGGGCTCGCCCTGGGCGGGCTGCTCGGCTGGTTCGGCTGGTCGGTGGCGCTCGGCGGGCTGTTCGCCGCGATGGTGCTCGCCGGGCTGTGGGGCACCCTGCGGGCCGCCGCCGCGCTGGCCCGCCGCCGCCCGGTGCGCGGGCTCGACCTCCCGGTCGGCCCGTTCCTGCTGCTCGGCGCGCTCACCGCGGTCCTGGCGCGGTGAGCGGAGCCGTACCAGGCGACGACCGGGAGCCGCCCCGGCCTCCGGTCCACCCCGCTCCCGGCCCCCGGAGGACCCCGCCACCGCCCCTTCCGGACCCCGTCCCTAATAGAGGGGACAGGGGAAACGGAAGGGCCCGCCGTACCGGTCGGTACGACGGGCCCCGCCGCCGACGCGCAGGCCCCACCCTCAAGGAGCGGCGCGCCGGGGGAGTTGGGCTCTAGGGGGTCACGGCCTCCCGGCCGTCACGGCATCTTGTGGACGAACGGGCCGACCGTGTTGGAGAACGCGTTGCCGTTGTTGGCGTCCCAGTTGGTCGACCAGGTCATCGCGCCGCGGATGGTCGGCCACTTGGCCGGCGGCACGAAGCTGCCGCAGTTGTTACCGGTGGCCAGGCAGTCCAGCGCGTTGTTCACCACGGTCGGCGAGACGTAGCCGCCGCCCGCCGCCCGGCTGGAGGCCGGGACGCCGATGCCCACCTGGTCCGGCCGCAGGCCGCCCTGGATCTGGGTGCAGACCTGCGCGGTGATGAAGTCGATGGTGCCCTGGTTGTAGACCTTGCCGTCGCAGCCGTTCATGCCGCCCGAGTTGTAGAACTGGGTGTTGACGACGGTGAGGATGTCCTTGGTCTTCAGCGCCAGCTGGAAGTAGGCGCCGGAGGTGTTGTACATCCCGATGGTCTCGGGGGCCATGGTCAGGACGAAGCCGGGGCCGACCTTGGCCTGCAGGGCGTGCAGCGCGTCGCCGAGCGGGCCGGCCTGGACGCCGTTCTCCAGGTCGACGTCGATGCCGTCGAAGCCGTAGTCCTTGATGATCGCGTAGGCGCTGTTGGTGAAGTTGGCGCCGGCGGTGGCGTCCCCGACGGTGATCGCGCCGTTCTGGCCGCCGATGGAGAGGATGACCTTCTTGCCGGCCGCCTGCTTGGCCTTGACGTCGGCGCGGAACTGGGCGTCGGTGTAGCCGCCGAGGGCCTTGGACAGGCCCGGGTCCAGGGTGAAGCTGATCGCGCCGGTCCTGGTCGGCACGGCGTCGGCGAAGGACACCGCGATGATGTCGTACGCGCTCTGGACGTCGCTCAGCCGCTGCGCGGTCGAGCCGTTGTCGAAGTTCTGCCAGTAGCCGGTGACCGCGTGGGCGGGCAGGCCGGTGACCGGCGGGGTGGTGCTGGTCGGCGTGGCGGTGGGGGTCGCCGTCGGGGTCTGGGTGGGCGTCCCGGTGGGGGTCGGGGTCGCCGTCTGGGTGGGCGTCGCGGTGGCCGTGGGGGAGGCGGTGGCCGTCGGCGTCGGGGTCGGCGTGGGGGTCGCGGTCGGCGACGGGGTGCCGGTGCCGCCGGGGCCGACCAGTGCGACGTCGTCGGCGAGGTAGGCGCTCTGGCCGTACCAGCCGTGCAGGTAGACGGTGACGCTGGTGGCGTTCGCCCCGGTGGTGAAGGTGGTGGACAGCTGGTTCCAGCTGTTCTGGTTCGACCACGCGGACGGGTCGGTGCCGCCGGTGCCGCGCGCGCCGAGGTAGACGTACGGGCCCTGGACCCACGCGCTCAGCGTGTAGCTGGTGTTGGGCAGCACGCTGATGGTCTGGGCGCACTCGGCGGTGTCGCCGGCGCCCGGGGTGGCCTGGAGCGCGCCGGTGCCGGAGTGGACCGGGGAGGACACCGTGGTCGCGGCGCCGGTGCAGGTCCAGCCGCCGAGCCCGCCGTCGAAGCCGCCGTTGGCGACCAGGTTGCCGACCGCCGCGCTGGCGCCGCCGGCGAAGAGGGCGAGGCCGCCGCCGGCCAGGGCGAGGGCGGTGGCGCCGGCCGCGACGGCCGGGAGGGGGCTGCGCCGGCGCTTGTGCGAAGGCTGGTTCAGCGTACGGGCCATGGGGTGACGCTCCTGGGGGAGGAGCGGCCGCCGCGGTGGGGGGCGCGGCGGCCGCGTGTGGGGGAGGGGAGGTCCGAAGTGAGCCTGCGGGGCGGAGCAGGAGGATCGTTCCGTCCCGGATCAAAAGCTGGACTAGACCATTGCTGGTCGTCAAGCATCGGAAGAACGGCTTACGGTTCCGTTAAGGATTCGGAGACCGTTCCGTGTCCGCGCCCCGGAGGCCCCGCAACGACCCCGCGGAGGCCCCGCGGAGGCCCCGCCACCCGTCCGGAGGACCCCCGACACGCCCGTCGGGACAGACTTCGTACAGGACCGTGACCAGACCGCTACCTGCGGCTTTACTGTGCACCTGCGCGCCGGAGTAGGCTGCGCCGGGGGCGGAGACGCACCAGTTGCAACGAGCACGGAGGGGCCGGGAAACATGGGTCTGCGCGATGTCGCCGAACGGACGCCGGGGCTGCGCACCCTGCTCGGCGGGATGTACGGGCTCTACGGGCGACGGGTCGAGGTCCACCTCGCGAGCACCCCGCGCCACATCGGCGTGATCCTGGACGGCAACCGCCGCTGGGCCAAGGCGGCGGGCGGCTCCACCGCGTACGGCCACCAGCGCGGCGCCGACAAGATCAGCGAGTTCCTCGGCTGGTGCGACGAGACCCACGTCAAGGTCGTCACCCTCTGGATGCTCTCCACCGACAACCTGGACCGCCCGGCCGACGAGCTCGTCCCGCTGCTCGGCATCATCGAGGACGCCGTCACCGGCCTGGCCGCCGCCCGCCGCTGGCGGGTCAACCCGGTCGGCGCGCTGGACCTGCTGCCCCAGCACACCGCCGACGTGCTCAAGCGGGCCGCCGACCAGACCGCCGACATCGACGGGATAACGGTCAACGTCGCGGTCGGCTACGGCGGTCGGCACGAGATCGCCGACGCCGTCCGCTCGCTGCTCCAGGAGCAGGCCGGACGCGGCACCTCGATCGAGGAACTGGCCGAGGTCCTGACCGTCGAGCACATCGCCGAGCACCTGTACACCCGCAACCAGCCCGACCCGGACCTGATCATCCGCACCTCGGGCGAGCAGCGGCTGTCCGGCTTCCTGCTCTGGCAGAGCGCGCACAGCGAGTTCTACTTCTGCGAGGCGTACTGGCCGGCCTTCCGCAAGGTCGACTTCCTGCGCGCGCTGCGCGCCTACGAGCAGCGCCACCGGCGGCTGGGGCTGTAGTCCCGGATCGGCCGGTTTCGGCCCGGCGTCCCCGGGCCGGTGCCCCGCGTTCCCGGGGCCGGTGCCCCGCGCCCTCGGGGGCGGTGCCCCGCGCCCTCGGGGGCGGTGACCCCGTGTCCGGGGGGCCGTCGTCCCAGGTCCGGCCGTCCGGAGGAAATGACCGCCGTAGGCATGGCCTACCCGGCGCCCGGGCGAGGCCAAACGTTCACCGGCAATGATCCGTCAGTTCGCCGGGGGCGCGAATGCACCGTTCCCCGCCTGGGAATACTCCAGTCAGTCCGGTCCCGAGGCCACCGGGGCAGCGGGGGCCGGCTTGCCGCGGATGACGCAGGGTCATCCGCTCTGGAGGCCTAGTGGTCAGTTCCAAGAGCCGCCGGACACCAGACCGGCGCACGTACGTTCTCGACACCAGCGTGCTCCTGGCGGACCCGCTCGCCATGACCCGCTTCGAGGAGCACGAGGTCGTCCTCCCGGTGGTGGTCGTCACCGAGCTGGAGGCCAAGCGGCACCACCCGGAGCTGGGCTACTTCGCCCGCCAGGCGCTGCGGCTGCTCGACGACTACCGCATCCGGCACGGCCGGCTCGACGAGCCGATCCCGGTCGGCGAGCTCGGCGGCACCATCCGGGTCGAGCTCAACCACTCCGACGTGTCGATACTGCCGGTCGGCTACCGGGCCGGCGGCGGTGAGGCGGACACCCGGATCCTCGCGGTCGCCCGCAACCTCCAGGCCGAGGGCTACGACGTCACCGTCGTGTCCAAGGACCTGCCGCTGCGGATCAAGGCCAGTTCGGTGGGCCTGCTCGCGGAGGAGTACCGGGCCGAGCTGGCGATCACCTCGGGCTGGACGGGCATGACCGAGCTGCACGTCCCGGCCGATCAGGTGGACGCGCTCTTCTCGGTCGGCCACGACGCGGGGGTGGACGTCGACGGTGCCGCCGAGCTGCCGGTCCACACCGGTCTGGTGCTGACCTCGGAGCGCGGCCGCGCGCTCGGCCGGGTCACCGGCGACGGCCGGGTGCGGCTGGTGCGCGGGGAGCGCGAGGCGTTCGGGCTGCGCGGGCGCAGCGCCGAGCAGCGGGTGGCGCTGGACCTGCTGCTCGACCCGGAGATCGGGATCGTCTCGATGGGCGGCCGGGCCGGCACCGGGAAGTCGGCGCTGGCGCTGTGCGCGGGGCTGGAAGCGGTGCTGGAGCGGAGGCAGCACCGCAAGGTGATGGTCTTCCGGCCGCTGTACGCGGTCGGCGGGCAGGAGCTGGGCTACCTGCCCGGTTCCGAGGCGGAGAAGATGGGCCCCTGGGCGCAGGCGGTCTTCGACACCCTCTCCGCCGTCACCACCCCGGACGTGATCGAGGAGGTCATCTCCCGCGGGATGCTGGAGGTGCTGCCGCTGACCCACATCCGGGGGCGCTCGCTGCACGACGCCTTCGTGATCGTGGACGAGGCGCAGTCGCTGGAGCGGAACGTCCTGCTGACGGTGCTGTCCCGGATCGGCCAGGGCTCGCGGGTGGTGCTCACCCACGACGTGGCGCAGCGGGACAACCTCCGGGTGGGCCGCTACGACGGCGTGGTGGCGGTGGTGGAGAAGCTGAAGGGTCATCCGCTCTTCGCCCACATCACGCTCACCCGCTCGGAGCGTTCGCCGATCGCGGCGCTGGTCACGGAGATGCTGGAGGACATCCACCCGTGATCCGCCCTCCGAGGGCATAGTCGGACAATACGGTCAACTCATGGCCGGGGGCCCGCTCCTGAGGGAGCGGGCCCCGTCCGTTTCATCACATCGAGTGCTTTCCGTCCGGGGAACTGCCGTGCGGTGAATGTGACATGCGCCACGCGGGCGGGAATTGCGTCGACCGTACCCGGTGCGGCATGGTGAGGGTTCTGTCAGGCCCCGCGTACGGCGCGGCAGGGCTTCCGGCCACCGGAGGTCAGGCCCCGGAAGGTCCACCAACTCCGGTCGGTGGACGCACAATTGAAGAACGTTGAGCCGTACGCCGCCCGATTCCAACGCCTGGTCGACTCACCTCGGCCGGACGCCGGGCCAGCACCTCCCGTGACCAGTGCACCGTGCGGAGGTCAGTGTCAAGGGGCATGTTGCGCCCGTACGGTCACGCGTGGGCGATGCTGGAAGGAATCCATGTGACTCGGATCTCGGTCCGGGGAGTCGCTGTGGCCTCCGCCACCGCCGTCACCGCTGTCGGTGCCGTCGTGGGCATGGCCTCGGGCAGCGAGGGCAAGACGACGCAGACGGTCGACGTCGCGGGCGCGACCCTGCTTGCCGAAGTCCCCTCTGGCGCCCAGGCGCAGACCATCAGTGACAACATCGGCCAGCAGGCATCCGCCCAGCAGGCCTCCGCCGACGCCGCCGCCAAGGCCGCCGCGGAGCAGAAGGCCGCCGAGGAGGCCGCGCGCCAGCAGGCCGCCGCGGACGCCCAGGCGAAGGCCGACGCCCAGGCCAAGGCCGACGCGGAGAAGGCCGCCAAGGCCGCGGACGACAAGCGCAAGGCCGACGAGGCCGCCGCGAACCGTTCCAAGTCCCGCTCCGCGATGAGCGCGGTGGAGGACAGCGCGCCGCCCGTCTCGGTCAGCCCCGGCTCGGTCCAGGACCTGGCCCGGCAGATCGTCGGCAACGACGCGCAGTTCCAGTGCTTCAGCCAGATCGTGAAGCGCGAGAGCGGCTGGGACTACACCGCGACCAACAAGAGCTCCGGTGCCTACGGTCTGGTCCAGGCGCTGCCCGGCACCAAGATGGCCTCGGCCGGTGCCGACTGGCGCACCAACCCGGCCACCCAGATCAAGTGGGGCGTCGGCTACATGAACTCCCGCTACGGCAGCCCCTGCGGTGCGTGGTCGTTCTGGCAGGCGCACAACTGGTACTAGGAAACGGCTGCCGCTCCGGCGGCGCGGTTCCACCCGGCCCCCGGCCGTTCGCCCTCCTCGGGCGAGCGACCGGGGGCCGTGGCGTTCTCCGGTTCGGCTGTTCTCCGGTTCGCGGCGAGGGGGCGGACCGCGCCGCCCGGGCGGCGCTGACCAGTGCGCCCTCGGGCGGTGCGGCCCCGGTTGCGGACGCGGGGCGCGGGGAGGGGTCCTGGTTGCTCCCCGCACCGGCCGGTCCGCCGGCGGTTGGCCGTGGGGCGACCTCGGCGGCTGGGCTCCGGGGTCTCGTCCCGACTCCTCCCCGGTGAACCGTGTCCGAAACCGTATGGAACCTTGCGTTTTGTCCGGTTCATCGGGATGGACGGTTCGAGTCGAACGGACCGGCGACCGGACTCGCCGCTCCTCCGGCGGGTAGCGTCATCCCTGACGGCCGCGGCAGGACCCGCGGCGTACCGCCGGACACGGCGGGTTCGGCAGGGGAGCGGTGGTAGCGAGGATGGCGCGGGGCGGAAAGGCCTTCAAGGCCGTGGCCAAGGGCATGGCCGTGGTGGCGAGCGCGGCCGCCGTGATCGAACGGCGCCGGCGTGCCGCGATGGCGGCCGACCCGCACGAACCGGCACTCCCGGCACTGGCCGAAGGGCCGGTGCCGGCGCTCGTGGACGGGCACGTCCCGGCACTCGTCGAGGCGCCGGGCCCCGTCCCGGTCCCGCGGGCCGTTCCGGTGCCGCAGGCCGACCCGGCCCCGGCGGCCGAGCCGGTCCCGCCGTCCGCCGCGCCGGCCCCTACGGCTCCGGTGGCCCAACCGGCCCCGGCCGCCCCGGCCGCGCACGTCGGGCTCGGGCGGGAGTACCACCCCGGCCGCCCGGCCACGCCCGCCGAGGCGGTGCCGTGGGGCCTGCGGGTGGCCGCCGAGTCGACCTGGCGGCTGCTGCTGCTCGGTGCCGCGCTCTACGTCGTCTTCTACGTGGTCGACATGCTGCGGCTGGTGGCCTTCTCGGTGCTGGCCTCGCTGCTGATCACCGCGCTGCTGGAGCCCTCGGTCTCCTGGCTGCGCCGACACGGCGTGCCGCGCTCGCTGGCGGCCGGCGGGGTCTTCCTCAGCGGTCTGGCCGGGATCGGGCTGGTCGGCTGGTTCGTCGTCTGGCAGGTGTCGACCAACCTCTCGGACGTCACCACCCAGGTGAAGACCGGCGTCAACCAGCTGCGGGACTGGCTGGTCACCGGGCCGCTGCACCTGACCCAGCAGCAGATCACCGACTTCGCCAACCAGATCACCAAGGCCATCACCACCAACACCGATCAGCTCACCTCGGCCTCGATCACCGGCGCGCAGATCGCCGTCGAGGTGCTGACCGCGCTGCTGATGACCTTCTTCACCACCTTCTTCTTCCTCTACGACGGCGCGAAGATCTGGAACTGGGCGCTGCGCGGCCTGCCCCGGCACTCCCGGTTCGCCATGGCCGGGGCCGGCCCGAAGGCCTGGGCGACGCTCACCGCCTACGTGCGCGGCACGGTCTGCGTGGCCTTCATCGACGCGCTCTGCATCGGCATCGGCGTCGACCTGCTGGGCGTGCCGCTGGCGCTGCCGCTGGCCGTGATCATCTTCCTGGGCGCCTTCGTCCCGCTGGTCGGCGCGCTGATCACCGGCACCGTGGCGGTGCTGATCGCGCTGGTCACCCAGGGGCCGTGGACGGCGCTGATGGTGCTGGTGGTGCTGGTCGCGGTGATGCAGGTGGAGAGCCACATCCTCCAGCCGCTGATCCTCGGCCGGGCCGTCCGGGTCCACCCGCTCGGCGTCGTGCTCGGCGTCGCGGCCGGCGGCATCATCGGCGGCATCGGCGGCGCGGTGGTCGCCGTCCCGCTGATCGCCGTCACCAACACCGTGGTCGCCCACCTGCGCCGTCGCAACGAGGCCGGCCAGGCCGTCTTCACCGCGCTCGAAGCCGCCCGTGAGGCCGCCGAGCGCACGGCGGGGCGCACGGCTGAACCCGCCGCCGAGCGCACCGCGGCCGCCCACCCCGCCCCGTCGGCCGCGCCCGCCACCGACTGACCCCCCGCCGTGCCGGGGGGCGACCGGCGCGGGAGAACGACGACGGGCCCCTCGCGGACATGGTGTCCGGGAGGGGCCCGTCGGGGTGCCGGGGTGCGTCAGGCGGTGACGTCCGCCAGGGCGGCCTCGGAGTCGAGGACGCCGGCCACGGCCTGGAGGACGGCGGCGATCTTCATCGAGGCCTGGACGACCTCGCGCTCGACGCCGGCCTTGCGCAGCACGGCCTCGTGCGAGTCGAGGCACTGGCCGCAGCCGTTGATGGCCGAGACCGCGAAGCACCAGAGCTCGAAGTCGACCTTCTCGACGCCCGGGGTGCCGATGATGTTCATCCGCAGACCGGCCCGCATCGTGCTGTACTCCTTGTCGGAGAGCAGGTGCAGCGTCCGGTAGTAGACGTTGTTCATCCCCATGATCGCGGCCGCGCCCTTGGCGGCGGTGTACGCCTCCGGGGAGAGGTTGGCCTTGGCCTCGGGCTCCAGCTCGCGCAGCAGGCCGGGGCTGCGGGTGGCCATCGCGCAGGACAGCACGGTGCCCCAGAGCTGCTGGGCGGGGAGGTCGGAGTTGCCGATGACCGAGCCCAGGTTGAGCTTGAGGTCCTTGGCGTAGTCCGGGAGGGCGGCCTTCAGGTCGTCGAGAGCCATGGGTCAGCCCGCCAGCAGGGCCTGGGCGTCGAGGGTGTCCTCGCCCTTGTTCCAGTTGCACGGGCACAGCTCGTCGGTCTGCAGGGCGTCCAGCACCCGCAGGACCTCCTTGGGGTTACGGCCGACGGAGCCGGCGGTGACCATGACGAACTGGATCTCGTTGTTCGGGTCGACGATGAAGACGGCGCGCTGGGCGGTGCCGTCCTCGCCCTCGACGCCGCAGGCGCGCATCAGCTCGTGCTTGATGTCGGCCAGCATCGGGAAGGGCAGGTCGCGCAGGTCCTTGTGGTCCTTGCGCCAGGCGTGGTGCACGAACTCGGAGTCGCCGGAGACGCCGAGGATCTGGGCGTCGCGGTCGGCGAACTCGTCGTTCAGCTTGCCGAACGCGGCGATCTCGGTCGGGCAGACGAAGGTGAAGTCCATCGGCCAGAAGAAGACGACTCGCCAACCCTTCTTGTCCTCCGAAGTGTAGTCCTTGAACTCCAGCTTGTCAGCCGAGGGACCTTCAACGCCCTTGAGGCTGTAGGCCGGGAACTTGTCACCGATCGTGAGCACGTCGCTTCTCCTGTAAGGGTGGGAAGGTTTGTCCGGATTGCGGACGGCTCTAGAGTTCCACATCGTGGACTGATCAGGGAAATAGGCGATCCGACTCGAACTGATCGGAGGTTCTTATCAGGCCGTGCAGGCTTGCACGGGAACGCGCTGTAGGCGTACCGTCACTCACGCACTGTGCAACCCTGCACACTCTGCGGAGGGACAGGCATGTCTGAGTACGGGGAGTACCAGGACGCCAAGGACAAGGCCGACAGCAAGCCCAAGGGCAAGCACGCGCCCCCCGGCGGGCCGCGTGGGGACGGCGAGAACACCGGGTGCATGAACGCCGGCATCCCGGCGGTCGTGGGCATCGGTATCGTGGCCCTGGCGGCCTGCCTGAGGGTCGCACGGAGGCAGAGGAGGTAGCCCGGTGGACGCCCCCAGGGAAGTTGCGCGGCTGACAGCCGAACTGCGCGGCCTTGAGCCGGAGGAAGTTGAACGGCGCTTGAGGCTTCTCCGCCCGCCGGATTTTGCTTCGGCCGTGACTGATGAAGAATACTCCAGCTACGTATATCCGGCCGTTCGAGGTAATTTGAACATTCCCGAGCCGGATAACTTTATGTCCAAGCACGCGGTTCCCATTTTGCTGAGCATCGTTGCGGCCCTGTGTGTCCTTATCTGGGCTACGTCGCGCTAAGGCGCGTTTGTTCTCCATTGGCGGCCCACCCTTCCGGGGTGGGCCGCTTTTGCATGCCAGCCACTAATGGGCCCGGCGTTCCCCTGTCAAATCGAACGTGTGCAGGCTTGCACGCTTTGCGGCGCAGTCCTAGGCTCAACTTGGCGCAAAAACCATTAGGCGATTGGCCTTAACAGGCATGCCTGTAGGTTGATTGGGGAGGGCCATTGGCCAAGTCGCGACTTACCAAGATCAGACCTCAACTGAAAAAGCAGTATGAGGCCGGGGCAACGTCCACCGGGCTTGCCGCAGAACACAATGTCCATCACACCACCATTCTCTATCACCTGCATGAGGCCGGCACGGCCATGCGGCCTCCGGGAACGCCTCGGCATGGCTAGTCTTGGGGCCGGAGAGGCGGGGAACAGCAAGAAGCCGACAAGGCAAGAAACCATCAACTTGCTGCGTGCAGGGCTTAAGTATCATCAGGTGGCAGCAGTATTCGGAATGAAGCCCGATGTTCTCTATCGACAGATGAGCCGATGGGGAATTAAGGCTTCGGATTTTCGCCCGCCTGTGGGCGGCAATTCGGAGAAGGTGAATCGCGAACCCGCGCCGGCGGAAGCCGCTACAGCCGGAATGTCCGCACGGGCTAGATGGGCCGCAGTGACAGAGGAAGAACTGAGGGGCCATCTTGCGGACGGGAAAACCGTAAAGGATGTTGCGGGGGTTTACGGCGTCGATCCGGCCACCGTGAACAAGAAGATGCGCCACTTCGGTTTCAGCGTAAAGGACGTTAGGCCGTTGATCCTTGGCCGGGGCGGACAGGCGATGAAGCAACGAAACGCCGCCATCCGGGCCGGCAAGAAGGTTCCTCCCCCGAAGCGGCCCCGCGCGCCTAAAAAGGAAGTTGAGATTCCGGCACCGGACAAGCGGAAACGCCTGAGGGCCGAGATTCACGGGATGAGCCTGCCTCAGGTGGCCAACCACTTTGGCATCAGCATGGACAGGGCGCGGGCGCTCGTGTGGAGCCTGCACGGGCAGTAGTTCGACCCCCGGGGGTTAGTTACTTAATTAATTACTTCCGGGGGCTTGATGGGCCCCGAGGGCCGCCCGTTGCCGGCAACGTCGGTCGAACGTGCGTGCGATGACTGGTTCATGAAACCCACACGGTCCGGCTGTGAAGTCGGACCGTGTGTCATGTCCACATACGTCCCACATTGCCCCCCGCCAGGTGGCTGGACCTGGCTTGATCACCCCCCGTGCGTGGCGGAATCCTCGGGGTGATCTTGACCCTACGTATGCCACCTGCCTAGCGTGGTGGCCCCGCCTCCTCCTGATCCGCGCGTGGCGAGAGTCCGCCGAACGGCGTTGACATACGACACATCCCGTATGCTATGGTGCCTGTAGCACGTAGCAGGGGAGAGCGGAAGTGCATAACCACAGTTGTCATTTACGCCAGGAATAGCGGGGTCGGACCGATGCCACCTAAGTCCAAGGTTACGTTTGAACAGGTCTGGGGAGCCGTTTACGAAAAAGACGGCAGGCAAAAGAGGTCCTACCAGGAAGCCGCCGATTTTCTCGGCGTTCACAAGCAAACTGTCGCCTCGGCCTTGCGCAAGAATTCCGCGACCGTTAATGCAGACGTGAACATGACCGGCTTTCTGCCGGAGAATTTCAAGTCTGAGCATGGCGGAGAAAAGGAAGCTACAGCCTTGCGCGCCCTGGCCGAGCAAGAGGCCGGCAAGGAAATCTCCAATGCGCGGGCGGAAGCGGCCGAGAGATTCCGCGAGAAGTCAGGTAGCTACATTTGTGCCTACGATCCGGAATACGGATTCTATTGGCTGCGTCGGGACGCCGGCGACAATCGATGGCTGTTTGAGTAGTATGTCCGTTTAGACCGCTTTGGGGCTAGGTTGTCCGTGAACCTAGCCCCATTTTTCTGTCTCCGGAGCGCAACCTTTCGTCCGCCCAGACGTCTTGTCGGTGGGGAGGTGTAACCTGCGCACGCTCCGTGATTAATAGCTCTTGACCTGCACTTAAGGGCTTGTTTAGGATCGAACAGCTTCGGGTTCGAACACGCTTCGAACACCCGGGCAGGGCAGGAGCAACAGCAATAGGGCACTTCCTACCCACCAGCACACGGGGGTTTCCTTGGAACAGATCGAAGAATCGCAGGTGCACACTATTCGGCCGGTCACCGTTGACATGGTTTGTGGTATCGAGGTAGGAACGATCCCCGCCCGGGGCCGCACCTACCTTGCGATTTCGGAAAACCCCGACTGGTATAGGGTCAATGGCGAGATTGACCGTCTGACCAAAACGTTTGGCGAACCTGATGTGGAGACGGTTTCCGATGATGGGCGACTCTACTATGAGTGGACTGGAATGTAAGGAGGGCGGGCCGTAGGGGGACACAGAAGCGTTTCACAGCTTCTCGGATATTCCGGTTGCTCGGAGCGCTATCAACTTGAGAGAGTCAGTCGTGTTCCGCAGACTCCTGCCGGCTGGACCTTGCAGGGGCTTGCGGTACATGAAACGATCGAAGCGTGGGAACGATCCGGCAGAAGCCTTGACGGGCCGGCATTGCGGGAAATCTACGCCAACGTTTGGGAGAAACATTATCGGCGCATGCTTCGCGATGAGCCGGACCTAAACAGGTGGCTGACCGGAAATATTCGTGTCAAGGGGGAAACTGACCTGCAACGCCGGCGAGAGCGCGGCTATGATCAGGTCGATTTCTATATGGCGGATGCGCTCAGCGCTGAATGGTCCATCTGGGAAACCCCGGATTATGATCTGGCGATTGAGCTACCGTTCGCCATTGATCTTGACGGTACAGAGGTAGTCGGGTACATAGATCAGGTAAGGGAGTGGCCGGATGGCAGGCTAGAAATCGTTGACGTGAAGACCGGCAGCAAGATGCCGGATTGGGATTTGCAGCTAGGCATGTACCGTCTGGCCGTACTAGAGGCATATGAAGTAGCGGGCCCCGTATCGGGGTCTTTTTTTATGCTCAAAGACGGCAAGTATGTGCCGGCAAAGAAGCTTGAGACGTTCACGCGGGAGCGACTTACCGCGTGGTTCAAATCCCTTGACAAGGGAATTGCGTCGGAAGTCTACTTGCCGAACCCCGGTTCGCACTGCCGGATATGCTCGGTCTGGAAATACTGTTCCGCAACATAGAGAGGCATGATTTGACTGACGTTGAATACACGTCCGGCATTACCATCACGCTTAAGGCTGGCCCCGCTCAGGATGCCCCATGGATTTCCATTCGTGGCACCGACCCGGAGCACGCTTTCGCGCTCCTGGATGAGGCCCAGCAAACCGACCTTTACAGCAAGGTTGCTGACGCCCACAATCAGTTCACGGCTGTTGAGCTTATCCGCCGCGAGATGCCGGCCACCGTGATGCCGCAGAACGGCCCTCAGGGCGGCCAGGGCGGCCAGGGTGGATACAACCGCCAGGGGCAGGCTCAGGGCGGCTACAGCAACCGCCAGGCCCCGCCGCAGGGTGGGCAGCAGCAGGCGCCACAGGGGCCGCCGGCAACCCATGACCTTGTGACCGTGTGCCGGCACGGTGAAAAGAACTACGTGAGCGGCATTAGCCAGAAGACTGGTAAGCCTTGGTTCGGGTTTGACTGCCCGAGCAACTTCAAGACTGCCGAGTGTGCGCGCTTCGCCAAGGTCAATGGATAGGGCGTAATCCCCAAATGATGCGGGCCGTTTCGGCGGCCCTTTTTTGTGCCCAAAAACAGGGGGATTATTGCTCACACTCGTACAGGCCCGACATTTGGGAGGGAAGGCCGGTGAGCCGCTACCGGCGGCTTTCCGGCAACTGGAAAAAGCGGGTTGCCATATTCGGCGCGGACAGCTCACTCTGATAGCCGCCGGTCCCGGCGTAGGAAAGTCTGCCTTGGTGACCACCATTGCGACCAGGGCGGAGGTGCCGACGCTCTATTTCAGCGCCGACAGCGACGCGTTCACGCAATATGTGCGCTTGGCCGCCATGCTCACGGACACGCCCGTTTGGGCCGTAGAGCGGGACATGGACGCTGGCAAGAGCGTCCACTATGACACGCAGATAAACAACTTGGATTATCTGCGCTGGAATTTCGACGCGTCACCGACCCTCGATAATCTCGATCTTGATGTGCAAGCATTCGGATATCTTTACGGATGCTGGCCGCAACTCATCATTGTGGACAACATCAAAAACGTGTGGACGGACGCCGGCGACGACAACAGCAAATATGGGGAGATCATTGATTATCTCCATGAGCTAGGGCGCAAGACGGGCGCCGCAGTTGTCGCATTGCACCATCTCACCGGAACGTATGACGACGGAATCACCCCCGCGCCAATGTCTGCACTCCTGGGGAAGATCAGCAAGATTCCGGAAGTCATCTTGACGCTTCACCGGTCGGGTTCCCTTGATTTTGGGGACCTGATGATCAACGTCTCAATTGTCAAAAACCGTGGCGGCAAGGCCGATCCTAGCGGTAACTGGTTTATTCCGCTTCAAGCGGATATGGAGAGGATGAGAATTGATTGACAGCATGGGCATCGAGGGCGGCAGCATCGTGATTAACGGTGAGGAGGTTCCGAAGATTATCAAGCACGCTGACGGAACCGAGACGTGGAATCTCGATGCCGAGACGGCGGCGGCTATCGATCGGGCCGTTTCGGCCCAGATCCTCCGGGCGGTTCTTGCCGTCCTGGCCGCCGGCGCCGACGATTCCGAGTTTGACGACTGATGAACGGCAGGGCGAGCAAGAGTAAAGGATACCGGGGAGAGATAGAAGCGGTTGAAGTTCTCTCCCCGGTTTATCCGAAAGCCAAACGCTTTGGCGGCATCAATGGCGCCAATGACCTAGGCGATATCGACGAAATTCCCTACTGGGTTATTCAGGTCAAGAACGTAGCCGTTGCTCAGCTTGGCAGATTTGTTGCGGATGCCGAGGAACAGCGTAAGCGTGCGGGGGCTCGCTGGTCGGCAGTAATGCTGAAACTCAAGGGCAAGCACATGCGCTACGGCGTATTCGTCATGTCCAATGAGCAAGGAATCCGGATCATGAAGCGACTAGAGGAGTGTGAAAATGGCACGTGTCATTCGCAAGATCGAAATCCAGAAGACTAGCTATGGGCAGGGAGACGAAACCCCACTTTCCGTACTGGAACACTTTATCCAGGAAGTTCGGGAAAACACTGGGATCGGGGTAGACCCCCTAATCCTGATCCACGGCAACATTTCTTTTGAGTACACGGAGGAGTAAACATGTCCCCTCGATACAACGGCAACACCAACCGGCGCACCAAGCGGGCGGCCAAGCACGCCGGCAACACGTCCGCTCAGGACGCCTACGACGAGTGGGAGCGTCACGCCCTGGCCATGCTCGGCCGCCACCAGGGCGACGACGACACCCCGACCGAGTACCGCAGCGCAAGCCAGCCAGAAGCCGCCTAACAGGCCCTAGGAGGCTAGGCCGATGGAAGCCGCAGACAAGCCGCCCATAGGGGCACTACTGGCCCACTACGGGGCAGAGGTAGGGGACACCGGGCGCCGGTGGCAGGGCGTCCGGTGTCCCTTCCATCCGGACCGATCCGCATCGGCAAGCGTCAGCTTTGAGGCCAACGTTTTCAAGTGTCACACCTGCGATTTCGGAGGCGACTCGTTTGCGCTAGTCATGTGGAGAGAGGGGATACGCGATTTCGGTAGTGCCGTCGAATTCTGTGAAAGAGTTCTTGGAGCAGAGTACCGCCCGGTACGAAAAGACGCTAAGCAAGGACGCCGGCGCCGCCAGGTTCTTGGAGAAACGGTTTGGCAGCCGGGCGACGGACAGCGCTCGATTCTTTCGACTCGGCGCCGTCGGCGACCCGTTGCCGGGACATGAGTCCTATGCCGGGATGCTCGCCATTCCCTATGCCGCCCCGTACGGTGTTGTAGGCGTCAAATTCCGGTGCCTGGCAGATCACGACTGTAAGGCCGTCCACAAAAACCGGTACCTGAATCCCCCGGGAAATGAACACCGACTGTTCAATACCGCCGACATGTTCCGGCCGCAGCCGTTCATTGCGATAGCTGAGGGCGAGATAGACACCATGACGGCACACCTGGCAGGCATCCCGACCGTAGGCGCCCCGGGCGCAACTAGCTGGAAACCCGCTTTTACCCGCCTATTCCGGGGATACCAAACCATCTACATTTTTGCGGACAATGACGACGACGGAACCGGATTGGACAAGTTCGCGACACCGCTTGCGGAGAAGTTGCCAGGAGCGCGAATCATCCTCATGCCAAAGGGCCACGACGTGAATTCTTTCGTCATGGAGAACGGCTATGAGGCACTGAGGGAACTAGTAGGAGTTTAATGCGAAAGCGACAGACACCCGCCGGCACGCCGGCAGAAGACTTCACGTGTGACGAATCCTCGGGGTTGGACGTAATCACGGTGGCAGAGTCCACCTACGATCCCGACGCCGTATACATCACCGCATCGGAATTCAACACCGCCGGAGTCATGACCCACCATATCGGGTTCTTTCTCAATCCGGCAAAGGCAATCAAGTTTGCCGAACGGGTCTACATCGAGGCCGTAAAGAAGTCAACAGGGAGGGACGTCAATGGCATACTCTAACGGCGAAACGGTTTCCATTGGAAGCTATCAGGTCTATTTCTACAAGTCCGATGCGGGCGGCTTTCGTGCCGAAATCCGTCACGACGGCCTAGAACTCGATGACGATCAGATCACCAGTTATGAGGCCGTCGCCCTGGTCGCGCTCCTCGGTGAGGAAGCGGCATGAGCCTTGATGTGTGGGTTGCCCGTGTAGACGTTCCCGGGGCCAACCGCCCCAAGCGAATCTGTGGTCCACGGATCTACGACACAAAGCCGGAAATGCGCCGGTCGGTTTCACAGCTCTACGCCCGGTACGGCCGAGAAAACGTTGAGGTCTGGCAGATCGCAGATGGCCAGGCCGTTAAGGAGGAATTCCCGCTTGAAGCAGATTAGCGACAGTCCACACACGGTCCTACTCATCCCGGATACGCACGTTCCGGAACATCATGGCCCGGCCGTAGCCAACATCGGCAACCTGATTCGAGAGGGAGACTTTGCCGGCGTAGTTCACACCGGGGATTTCCTCAACCTTGACGCCCCGTCCCGATGGTCCAAGGGGACCATTGCCGAGTTTGCCGGAGGTGTGCGGGCGGAGCGGGAAGCCGGCAGGCGCATCCTTGATCTCTGGTTCTCCAACTACTCCGGGTACAAGGGCATGCACCTGGGAAACCACGATCGGCGGATTTCCGACTACCTGTGGAAGTACGCTCCGGCCGTCGCGGACATGCCCGAATGGGAATACTCGCGACTCCTGGACTTTGACGCGTTCGGGATTGAGCAGCGCGACAGTATCCACCGGGTTGCCCATGGGTGGGTGACCACTCATGGAGACAACAAGGAAATCACCCTTAGCCAGACGGCAGGGGCCACGGCCTATTCGGCGGCCGTCAAGTACGGAATCAATGTGGCCTGTGGCCACACGCACCGTGCCGGCATCGTCCAAACCTCACACGGCTGGGGTGGACGAATGCGTCCACGAATCGGAATGGAACTCGGCCACATATCCGACCTGAGGAAGGTTTCTTACCTTTCCACCGGATACGCAAACTGGCAAATGGCCTTTGGTGTTCTTCGTGTCAATGGCCGGCGCGTTGACCCTGAGATTCACATGATTGCCGGAGACGGCAGTTTCACCTACGACGGGGTTCTCTACTCCGGCGGAACCCTTCGGAAGGCTAGTTGACCATCACGTTTGACCCCACAGAGTTCCTGCCCCTGGCTCGAAGCGTCAGCCGGTCCTTTGCCCGAGACTGGCCCGGAATTGACGCAGACGACCTTTACGGCGAACTGTCCCTAAAGCTGGTCGAGAAGTCGGCTTCCTTCGCCAAGGCCGACAACGTAAACGGCTCGGTCGCTGTGAGCCTCCGGCGATTCGCAACCGAGTATTGCGGAAAGGAACGCGGTCGGGCCCTGCACGGCAGCGCCGAATATCTCTACTCCGCAACGGAGGTAGAAGTAATCCTAGGCTCAATGTTCCTGCCGGCCGATGAATGGGGCCAGCAAGTGCGCTCCGGCGCCCTACTGCCCGACTGGTCACGGGGCGCCCAGAAGGGCCGTGACGGCATGGGCCACGTGGACGCCGTACTAGACGCCAGGGCCGCATGGGAAAGGCTCCCAGAGGCCGCCAGGGCCGTTCTGTGCGACGGATGGGCCTACGGGCCGACAGAGGCCGCAGAGGCCTCCGGCGCGTCCCTGGCCACGTGGTCCAAGCGCCACAGTCGGGCCGTTGAGAAGTTGCGCGACTCCATGAACACCAACCGCCTTAAGCGCGGCCAGGAGCACACCGGCCCCGGAAGCCGGCAAGCCATATCCAACAACCAAGCGCGATACACGGAGTAGCGAATGAACGAAACCCCAAAGCCCTGGATTATCTGGCTACTGACAGGCCTAGCCCTTACCGGAGCCATCTTCTGTGTAGGCGGCCTACTCTTCATTGAGATTGCAATCATAAGCGCAATCTTTCACGTGGCCGTCTCCACCGCCATTCAGGCCGTAATAGGCCTCACTCTGCTAGGTGGAACTCTCGCCCTGGCATACAGCTATTGGAAGAACGAAAAGGAGCAGTCCTAATGGCCATCGTTGAGGAACAGGCAATTTTCTACCGGTGCAACATCTGTAACATCAGCTACTCAATTCCGGTGAGCGAGTGTTTCAACAGTCTTGATGCCGTACATCAGGCCGTTGAACCGAACCTGCCGGCCCCGCCTCCGCCCCCGCCCCCGGCGGAATGAAAAAAGGCCCCCGCCCGTTGGGGCGGGGGCCTTGCGGTCCAGGCTACTTCGATTCACTCCGGTACTTCTCCAGCCAGGCCTTAGCCTGAGTCTTTCCGACTGCTGAGGTCACATAGGACCCGCCGCTTTCGTACAGATGCAACAGGCCCTTGCCCTCCGGCGGGGCCACCGTGGAAGCGTCGGACCGAAAGAAGCGCTTGGAGAGCGTCCACGTGCCATCCGGCATGCCAGTGACATCCCACGTATCTTTCTGTGCCGTTGCTTTGAACGTGATAGGGCCGTAGTCAACGACCGTGCCGGCCTTGGCGGTTTCCAGTGCTTCGAGAATCTGAACATAGACGTTGGCGTTAAGGAAAGCGCGGCTAGCCGCCCGGTGCTCGGAGGCAACGTCAACCATATCGTTGTCCGGCTCCATGAACATGCGCAACGAGTCGGCGGCCTCTTCAAGGCGCGCCAGTAGGTCAACCGTTGCACCGGTCTTAAGGGACAGTTCCTTGCGCATAGTGCTTCTCCTGTCGAAGGATGTAGCCGGAGCATAGCATACGGAAGTGTGCGTATGTGATGGGCTTGCGACTATCGCACGCCCATTCGACATGATCAGTTAGTGGTGGTGTCCAATATGTCGGAAATCGCCGCATATGACCAGGGCGTTTGCCTGAGGGCGCGTCAGACGCTAGAGTGAAGTAATTAATTAATTAACTAATCCGCCGGCGGGTGGGGAGGTTATTTAATTAATTAATTATTCCCCCGGGGCGACCGCCCCCGGGGCCCTGGCGGAAACAGGAGAGAACACGACGTGCAGCTCAAGGCCCCCACACCGGACCCGAAGGTTTATCACGGCACCCTTGGCCGGATCGTTCGGCTTCTGGAACCCAGTAGCGAGGGTGACCCCATCGGCATCCTCGGATCACTCATGACGGGAGTAAGTGCCTTCCTGGGCCCCCGACCCCGCGTCTGGATTACCGACCTTGAAGACCACCCGGTCCTGATCTTCTGCCTCCTTATCGGCCGATCGAACACCGGCAAAAAGGGTACGGCAACAAATTCCGCCAAGGCGGCACTTGACATTCTCAATGCGGCTTGGTTCAAGACCAACACGATTCGCGACTTGACCTCCGGCCCTGGACTTATCGCCGAAGTTCGTGATGCCACCGAGGAAGCCGAGGAAGGCGGAGAACTCATTTCGGCGGCCCCGTACATCGGCCACGAAAGCCGATGGGTGTTCTCCAGTGAATACGGCAAGGTTATGGCAAATTCCGCAGCCATCGGCTCGCTTGCCGCAACCATTCGCCAGGCGTGGGATGGAGACGACCTTTCATCAAAGGTCAAGAAAGACCCCTTGGTGGCCACTAGGCCGCATATCGCCATCCTGGCGCACATCACCCCCAAGGAATTCCGGGATCGATTCTCGGAAGGGGAGTTGGGCGGCGGTACCTACAACCGCTTTCAAATCTTCAACGTCACACAGTCCAAGGACTTGCCGCGCGGCGGGCGCGGCCTCCTGGACCGCGAAAAGCTGGAACGCGAAGTAGGGAAGCTGAGGGAAAACCTTCTCAAGGCCCGAAAGGATATGATCATCTACCGCACTGCGGAGGCGGATGATTACTGGGCTGATGTGCTGTACGTCAAGGCTGGCGCAGACATTGAAGATGACAGCGAAATGATGGAAGAGTTCACGGCACGCCGGCGCCCCTATACGCTCCGACTTGCCGCACTCTATGCGCTGGCAGACGGCCGAAAAGAAATCGGCGTCAAGGACCTTGAGGCCGCAAACGCAATCTGCGAATACACCCTTGCCAGCATCGAATACGTGGTGTCCACTCAGGGTATCGGGCAGCAAGTTTCAACAAGCGGCAACAGTAAAGCGTCCCTCCTGGGGGCCACCCTTCGGACCTTGGGGAAGGTTAACCAGGGACTCACGCTTATGCAGATCAGGGAGAGGCTTGGCCCCAATACCCCCTCCGCTGAAATCAAGGCCCTTCTTGAATCGCTTGGCGCATCTCAAAAGAAGGGGCACAAGGAGGGCGCCGGGCGGCCGGCCACAATCTACTATCTGCCCGACGCAGTGAACGGCGACGGCGCCCTGTAGGGAGACGGCGGCCCCGCGTGAATGCGGGGCCGCCTTTTCCTTAATCAACAACATGCGCAATCCGGCGAAAGCTGAGACACGGAGGGGTATGATCGAGAATCCTTACATTTTGGACTTGTTTGCCGGCCCCGGGGGAATCGATGTTGCCGCACACCTTTTGGGTGTGCGCTCACTCGGAATCGAGTGGGATGGTGACGCGTGCGCCACGCGCTATAGTGCAGGTCTCAAAACCTGGCACGCTGACGTTAGCGCTGTACGTAGAAGCCGATTCGAGGAACTTCCAGGGGACCTCAACATTCTTGCAGGCGGACCCCCCTGCCAGACATATTCAATAGCCGGCAACGGTGCGGGTCGAAAGTCCTTGAAGACCGTACAAGGCCTCATAGACGCCTTGGTCAATGGCGCAAGCGAAAAAGAGATTGACGGGCAATTGAACAGTGCGGCCGGCGACCCCCGGACTGCGCTGGTTTTGGAACCGCTCCGCTATGCGATAAAGGCACTCGACAGTGACAGGCGGAACGGTCGACCGTTCGATGTGATTGTGTTGGAGCAAGTCCCCCAGGTGGCGCCCATTTGGGAGGCCTATAAAATCGCCTTGGAAAAGGGCTTGCCCGGAAGGAATGGAACCCGAGTCAGGTATGCGGTTGCGGAGGTAAAGACGCTGCGGACCGAAACCTACGGCGTGCCCCAAAGCCGCCAACGTGCAGTGTTGATTGCGCGACTTGCCAAATACGGCACGCCTCCCGTTCCGGCCCCGACGCACCATTCATTCAATCCGCACAAGCCGATTGAGGGCGGTCCCGACGACCACACGCTAGACACTAGGCACATGGCCCCTTGGGTTCCCATGGAGCACGTTCTAGGGCCGGAGCGTGGACCGGAAGAACGAGTGTCGCCATTCGAGATTGTGTCGAATTATGGAAGCGGCGGCAATCCTCAGGCAAGGGGCGTTCGTACGCATCGACAGCCCGCGTTTACTGTCACCGGAAAAGTCTCGCGCAATACGGTTCGGTACCCTAACGGCAACATGCATGAGCCAGGCCGCTTGACCATCTCCGAAGCGGGTGTACTGCAAACCTTCCCCAATGACTACCCCTGGCGTGGTGGTGACCAGTCGCAGCAGGTAGGCAACGCTGTCCCGCCGCGCTTCGGTGTACACGTCTTGGCCGCCGCGCTCGCTCTGCCTGTACCGCCCGAGGATCGACTAGAGGCGACATGGACAACCCTGATGCGCGGACCTGCCCGCCCGGAGGGCGGTAAGCCGATCCGGGCGGTAGCGACAGGGGAAATCGTTGGCTGGTCAGTAGCCGGCAAGTTCCATCCTCTAGCCGAGTGGCAAGAGTGACCAGGGGCCCCGCTTAGGCGGGGCCCCTTTTCGCATTGCCGGCATCAGCAACGCTTGACATACGACATGCACCGTATGCTAGTGTCCTTCTCGTAAGACCGAGACGCGACGAACCCGCACGGCGTCGGGGGAGCGATCACGGTCCTACCCAAAGACCCTTCCTGGCGGAAACGGATCAAGGGTTATGGTCATAAATCGGATTTGCCGATCTGGGCTACTGCTCAGACAGGACGACCGAGGCAAGATACACAGTGCGGGCAACGCCTGGCACTGCCCGGAGGCCGGCAGATTGGCCGTTTTGGGCTTCCCCTGGACTCCCAATCGGGAGCCCGGAGGCATCGCACAGATTTGCGAACCGTGTAGTCCGTTCGTTGAAGTTGGCTTGGGCGAATGGATAACACAAAACCGGGTTGACGGGATAAACCCGCAACGGATACAGTCCCTAGGAAACGGGACACGGAAAGGGAGTCTAGTGGCCTTCTTTGAAAAGAGCCGTCCGAGCGTGGCGCACGCCGACGAAATCCCCGCTGGCGGGTGCGTGCGCGTCAAGCTCGCCATTGCGAAGCGGTTCGCCGGCACCGAGGAACTCGACCTGTCGGAGGGTCTGCCGGACGGCATGACCCTCTGCCCGAACTGCGCGGAAGACGTGCAGGAGGAGATTGACGAACTGGTCGAGCAGGACGACACGGAGGCGGAGGGCGACGGCCAGGAGGACGACGGCCTGTCCCCGGAGGAGCGTGCGGCCAAGGCAGAGGCGGACGCCAAGGCCGCCCAGGAGGCCGCCGCCGCCAAGGCCAAGCGCGAAAAGGCGGAAGTTGCCCTCTGCAAAAAGTACGGCGTTGTTGACCTTGCGGCGGCTGAGGCCAACTGGCTCGCCATGCTGAACGCCCAGGAGGAGGACACGCCGGCGTTCGACTTCTGGAACAGCATGGTTGACAGCTTCATGGAAGACCTTTACGCCCTTGACGCCTAATCAAGGCTAAAGAGTCAGAGTCAGTCACCAGGAGGAGAACACATGGCAATCATCAAGCAGGAAACCCGTACCATTCGGGACGACCGCACGAAGGAAATCCTCACGGAGGATCAGGCCGATACGGTGCAGTTCGGCCTTGACGGCGTCAACTTCAAGATTGACCTTGCCCGAGAGGGCAAGCTTGGCGCCAACGCGCTCCGGGCGTTTCTGGCGCCGTACATCGCTGCCGGCACCATCGTTGAGGACGAACCCGACCCGACGCAGATTCCGGGACAGACGCAGATTGCCGCCGCCACCGTGGCGGGCCGCAAGAGCGGCCAGGGCAACCGGCCCGGTCGGGGCCGTAAGCGTGGTGGCGCCGGTAGCGTTCACACCGCCAGTGCCGTTCGGGCTTGGGCGAAGGCTGAAAAGCTGGACGTGCCGGACCGGGGACGGGTTCCGGGCGACGTCAAGAACGCATACGCCCTGGCCCACCAAATCAGCGTAGACGACATCTCCTGATCAGCCCGGAAACGACAGAAGGGCCCCCGCCTTGGCGGGGGCCCTTTCTGCGCGCTCGCGCGCAATTAGTTAATTAATTAATTACTCCCCGGGGTGCCTCCGGCCGCCGGGCCGTCCGGCAGGGGCGGAGGCGTGTGCAGGGCCTCCCGCACCGCAGCCCGGTGCCGGCCAACAGGCACAGTCACGGAGTCCACGGAGAGGCCCAGGACGGCCGCCACGGCGGCCAGGACAAGACCAACCGGCAGGGACGGAAGGTAATGCGCGCCAAGCGCCAGGAGCGCGGCGGCAACGGCATAAAGCCGGACGGCATTACGGGAGATGAAGCTAATCAAACTGATCCTCTCTGGTCGTGATAATCGATAATCGCCGGTGGCCTTTCTGTTTATCCCCGCCAGGCCTCCGCCCACGTATTCGGGCCAACCACACCATCTACCTCTAGGCCGTGTCGTGCCTGAAACTGGCGGGTGATGGAATCGGACGCCGGACCAAAAGCCCCATCGGCGTCAATCTGCCAAGTACGGGCCTTAAGGCGCGCCTGAAAAGTCCGCACATCCTCACCGGTCATATACGGGCGGGTGAGCTTGAGATACCGGCCAGGCCAAGCCGGGACGCCGGCGGGCGGAGTCGGAGGCTTGGGCGCCGGAGTGGAATTACCCGAGTAAGCCGGATAGCCATAACCAAGAACCTGGCGAACCTTGCGCGGCCGGACACGCCGATAACAACCGTCACCGTTGCTCTGGGAGCCGGCATTGCCGGACGACGTATTGCCCTCAAGGGCGGTAATCGTGGTGTCGGTAAAAGACTCCACAATGCCGACGTGATCGGCGACACCATCGCCATCCCAGTCATAGAAAACAATGGCGCCGACGCGCGGATATTCGGACCACTGTCCGCGCTGCTTAAACCAATTGACGTGCGACGGGCAATAAGCGAACCGGCCGATCACGTCGGCATTGCCAGAGGCGGACGCGCAATAGCTAATCCACATGTCGCACCACGGCTCATTGTTGAGGCCGTACCATCGGCCAAACGTGGTGTCGTTATTGCGGCCCTCCTTGTAGCCCTGGCTAATCCACTTACGGCACTCGGCCAGCATGCTGTCAAGACTCATAAGTCCCTCTCCTCTTTTGTTCGGTCATGGGAAAGCCCCCGGCGACATGCCGGGGGCTTGCGTGCCTGTAGGGCCCCTAGGCGGGGCCGTTGTCCTCCGACTGGACAGCCGGAGCCTTGCGCGTCTCTACGGGCTGTACGGGCCCGCGTAGGGCCCCGCTCACCAGGGAACGGAGAAGCGCGTTTTCCGTCTCCAGACGTTCAACCCGGGCCGTCAGGTCCCGGATGGTCCCCTCTAACCGATCCGCCCGCGCCTTCTCTGCCTCGGCATTTTCGCGCCACAGCCGGGCCGACTCGTTATCCGTCTCAGACCGGAACCGGACGAACGCAACACCTAAACCGACCGCCAGGCCGGCAAGACTGATAGCCGTACTCCAATACTCCACAACCCCCCTTTACTTGACGGCCGTCGTGTCCATGGTGGTAAGCCATTCCACAGACTCACCATTCACGGCCACACGATGAGAAATACTTTCCACCCGATAGGCATTGCGATAAACCATGCCACCGGGAAACGCGGGATCGTCCTCTCTGATGACTACCCGCCCGATCAAGTCGAGGGACAGGATTTTGGCGGCAACAGTATCGTTGCTGGCGAGATTCCATTGAAGTGCACTAAGGCGCGGAATCGGATTAGCCCAACGCTTGAGGAACTGGCGTGAGCAACTGATCACCCAGGAATCGTCAATCACCTTGAGTTCACGCCTGTAGGTGCGACGCCCAAACTGCTGCACGGATGCCGCACTGGCAGACGTTTTAGAGATTCCTCCCTTGCGAGAGAATGTGACGACGTTGTATACCCGGGACAGGTCGTAGTCCAGCGTATAGCCAGGTTCCGGACCCTCCCCCCGATTGGCATAAAACGTCATCTCATTTCCGGGGACGCTCGAACCGTAGTCCATCAAAGCGTCAACTGTCCCCTTCTCCAAATACCCAATTCGCCCCTCACGCGTCGCAAAGAACGCGCTTTGACAGTCTTGAGTCACGTCCTGTACGGCCGACAGGGCGTTGATTCCGCTGAAATCAAGTGGACCGAAATTTGCCGGACTTTGGCCGGCACCCCATCGCCAATTCGCCACGTCATATCGAGGGTGAACCATTCCCGTCAGGAATGTTGTCCGCGCGGTTCCAAGCTGGTTCGGATTGTTCCTCCCGACTGTCCATTTAGCTGTCACATCCTCCGCACCGGTGTCGTAGATGGTCAGACAGGAAAGTTGGCCAGTGAACTGATATTGGAAGCGCGTGCCGTCGTTGTAGTGGCCGGCAATGGTGCTCCGCTCCGTCCACGGGTAGCCAGACTGCTGACTGACGTAGGTTTTCCTATATGCCCAGTTGTCGGCATTGAGGGTTACCGCACGCTTTCCGGTGGCATTGTCGGCAGGGCCGACCGAGACGGACAGGAAATGCGGCTGATTATCGAGAAGATAGCCCATGGGCATGAGAAGGTACGTTGACCCTTCGGTACCCGTGTTGGCGAAAAGGCAATCATTGGTTGGCGAGAGGGCTACACCAATCTGCACCGTATTGCCTAGAGACAAAACGGTGTAGTGCAAAATTCCGCTTGTCGGACGCACGATGGTAGCGGATGAAAGTTTGACCCAAAAGTCCGTACCGTATCCCTTGTCAATACGCCCCTTGGCTCGGTCCTTGTTCTGCGTTCCCAAATCCCGTAGGGCAGGGTCCGTAATGTCAATGACCGTGCCATAGCCGCTACTGTCCGGGCCAAAGGACATGCACGTTCCGTTCTGAGTGCCATTCACGAATCCGGGAATGGCATAGGTGATCTGTCGATACGGAAACCAAATAGCCTGAGAGCTAGGATCAATGTACCCGCTTGCTTCACCGACCAGCGGGTATGACTCAACGGGGTCAGTGAGGGGAAAATGTGCGATGACATTTTGGTTTCTGCCGATCACCGCTTGATAGGGCGTATTCCATGACGTGTCGGAAAAGATTCTCAGGTCATCCGAGCATTCCATGCGTACATCGTTGGCACCGAACGTCCAATTGTTGTCTGCCCGGATGCTGTCAATGAATCCCGAGTAAACGGGTTCGGCCCCATCGCCAAAGCGAAACGGCACAGCCTTGTATCCGCTATCAGTCCGCGCGCACTGGAGTCCCGAGATATCGATCCCAAAATCTCCGGCGATCGTTGACCGGTCGGAATCCTGACGGGCGTTAAACGTCAACTTCATTTGCGGCGCGACCATGCCCCAAGGCATCGTGCCACTCAAAGCGAACCGAGCAAACTCCGCCGTAGGCGTCAGAGTGAGCGTTCCCAGAGTCCACGTGTTTGATGGATTAACTTGATCGACGGCCCATGCCGTCAGCACCAAGGGGGTTCCGGACGCCGGCACAGTGTGCCCGTTCTCGTCAGTCCACTTGACCCACCCGGAGAAAGCATAATTCGCGAATGGTACCGGGGCGGTTTGGGTGTAGATCGAATTTGCGCCGATCTTCAAGGAGGTACCGGGAACAGCATCAGCCCGAGACTTGCGATAGGAAAAGCGCACTACCTGAGTGCCAATCCCCGGGGAGGGTTCGCCCCGGGATGTGGTCCGAAAACCCAAATCCCACCATGTTTCCCCGGAAGGTCCACGCGGAAACTCCCACTTTTCGGCAGGGGGAATTTTGGTAAGCGATCCCTGACTACCCGTCCCATCAAAGCCTTGCTGCCACCACCCATCGACCATGGGGCTAGTCGCCCATCGAGGGAACACGTTGTTACCTATGACCGAGTGAATCCGTAGCCGCCGGTTAGGAACAATGGTGGTCTTTTCCTGACTGAAATACCAATCCGGTTCGCCAATGTAGGGCGCCGCATTATACGCATGGGCCGAAGTGATGAGGATTGCCCCTGCCGGATTGGCGGCCCGAGACACCAGACGATAAGAAGCCTTGACGGCGCCGACCGGTGCCACGTTCTTAAAAATGAGAGACTGAGTCGAGTTGTAGGTGATCTTTACGGGGGTGGTGCCGTGGGCATAGCCGATGGATACGTTTTGGCTATTCATGTATTGCACGAACAGGCCGATGGTAAATTCGGGCTGTGACCAATCGGCCTGCTGTAGCTGAATGGCAAATTGCTGTTCCGTGCCGTCAATCACCGGAACTTCCGGGAAGGACAGAATATCGGTCCATGCCGCCAGGGCCGGCATCGCGACCCTGGCGCAACCGGACGTGAGATCTGGAAACGCGCTCACGGTTACGGCAACACTGCCATACGTCTTGAGCAGAGACACCGGAAAATAGGGCGCCCCGGGGATGCTTTCCTTATCCCCGGGCTTCTCGCTGGGGAACAGGTTGTTGGTCGGATTGGATATCTTCAGGAACGGGGCCGGAGAGAACCGGTCATCCGCGTTATCCAGGGTTACAGTTGCCTGTCCAGTCTCGAAGTTGTCAAGCGCGAACGACCGCCCGCGCTTACTCTCCCATCCCTTAACCCACCGGGTTACCGGCTTCCATGCCGGCGTTTCGTTAATCGTTGACTCGAAGGCGATTTCTGTTTCAAAACTCAGACGACTTGTCATGCTTGCAGACCGAAACCGGTCCTGCCTCCGTTCCTGTTGCCAATGCGGATAATCTCGTCACGGACGCTGGCCGCAATCGACCGCGCCAAGTCGCGTTCCGTGGCCACAGAGCCAGCCACAGAGACGTTCACAATCACGGTGGGCGCCTGAGGCTCAGAGGCGCCGGAAAGGCCCCGCTGTGACCCCGTGAGAGGCGTCACCCGGGCACCGGTCGGCAACTGTAGAAGTTCTGGCCCCGCCTCACCGATAATGGCCGCACCTGAGCCGAGCACGTTTCCACCGGCAGCAAGAAGCGGGATTTTCGGAGTGCCCAGAGTAAACGACGGAATATCGACACCGAAAACGCTTCCGCCACCAATGGTGAACTCAAGGCCATTCCAGCCCCGGATCACCTTGTTTACGGCCGCCTTGAAGGCGTTGAATATTCCGTCCCACATTCCGCCAAAGTCGAACGACAGGTTTCGGGAAAACCAGTCCTTGACATTTTGCCACCCATTTTTCAGCCAATTCATGGCAGAATCGAACGTATTAGTCATACTGTCAATTGGCCCCTTAAAGGCGCCGTAGACCATATCCCACGTTCCCTTTACGGTTGAAACGACTACCCGACCGATTCCGGCGGCTATATCGGTTACGCCCTTCCAGAATCGGTCCCAATCTCCGGTCAAAAGGCCGATGGCCATTTCCCAAAGGCCACGGACAATATCGAGGAATCCGCCTATAACGCCCATTACCTGGCCAACAAAAGCGGTGGCCACACGAAGTATGTTGTCACCCCAGCGCGACCAAATCGCCTCGATAACCGCAATGGTTGTTGCGAAAACTGCATGGATGTATTCGAAGCCGACATAGACGGTATTCTTCAAATTCTCGATAACGGGAGCGATCTTCGGCCAAAGAGCCTCGGCCCAAGGGATGACCTGATCTCGTATGACGGCGGAAAAGCGGTCGAACGCTCCGCGCATTACCTCTATGGTGCCCGATACCGGGCCGCCCTCTGCGGTGAGCGTGGATATGAAAGAACGGACAGAGGACGTGACATTGTCGTATATGTTTCGGGCAGTTGCCCCGGCCTCGATGACCTTGTTTATCCACCCGGACGAGAGGTCAGTACTGGCACCCTCGCCGGTGAAAGTGCCAAAAAAAAGGCGTACGGTGTCAATAGCCGCACTGAATACCGGGCCAAAAGTGCTGACAATGACGTTGCCGAAACGCTCCAAAACGGGTAGAACCGACCCGCCGATAAAGTTGACAAAGCCTTGCTCTAGCCCCCGCTTGAATTGCTCAATGCGCGTAGACGAGTTGTCGTGAAGCGTGTCACCGAGCTTGCCGGCCGCGCCGGCAAAATCGCCCATAGCCTGTGTTGCGGTACGCGGATCAAGGGCATAAAGCGCGGCCCCCATATCCTCAGCTTTAGTTCCGAAAAGCTCCGTAGCAACGGCATTCCGCTTAATCGGATCTTCGATTTTGCGGAGGGCATCAAAAGTCTGAGCCAGGGCATCATTAGCACTTGCGCCACCCTTGCCGATAGCGGCAAACATTCGGTCGGCATTAAGGCCTACCTTTTCATAGCCGCCCCGGATCTTGTCCGACCCCGCGACGGCCTCAATGCTGAATTCCTTGATAGTGTCCGCGACAACATCGGCATCACGCGCACCCGCCTTAAGGCCCTGAGAAATAAGGCCCATGGCCTGAGAGCCATCAATGCCGACATTTCGAAACTGGGTGCCGTACTCCACCATTGTGTCAAGGAGGTCATCGGCTTTATCGTTTCCCTGCTGAAACCCCTTGGTCAGAATATCTAGGGCTTCCTGGCCGTTCTTCGCCAGACCCGTTCTAACCATCTGCGCGGCGGCATTCGCAGTCCCCTTGACATCCTGGTCAAACGTTTCTGCAAGCGCCATGGCGCTGCCGCTAATTTTCTCAATCTCCGCGCTGGTGGCATCTGCCGGCAGTAGCCCGGATTGCCAAACCTCCTTAACGGCGTTGGTCGCGTCACCGACTGATTCGCCGTAGGCCTGGCCGTACAGGCGCCCGGCAATGTTGCCGAACTCCTGGGCCATCTGAGGCGTGGTCCCCAACTGGGCTTGGAGCTTGCTAATGCCCTTTTCCTGGTCCATGGCCTTGCTGAGGCCATCGGCCAGGGCTTCACCGGCCTTAAGGGCAATGGCGGCAACGCCGGCAACCATGATGGCGCCCTTGGAAAGGAGACCCTGAGAAAGGCTCTGGCCGCCTTCCTCGCCAGCGGCCTTTCCCTGGGAAACAAACCGGCCCCGCGCGTCCCGCATTTCACCTTCGACGCCGGCGGCCAGGTCTTGGGCCCCGGCTTCCACGCCGTCCGCGACGGCCTGGCCGCCCTCCTCACCCACGTCCCGACCGGCCGCAGCAAACCGACCCCGCGCGTCTCTTAGGCCTCCGCCAAGGCCCTCCCCTACGGTCTGCGCGGCATTCTCTACGGCGTCCGTGACAGCCTGGCCGCCCGCCTCACCGACCGTTTCACCGGCCGCAGTAAAGCGGCCCCGGGCGTCCCTCAGGCGTCCCTCTATGCCCTGTCCTAGGGCCTCCGTTGCCTGCTCGGTCGACTCGGCAATAGCATCGCCGGCAGCATCTCCTAGGGCCTCTCCGGCAGATACGAAACGCCCCCGGGAATCTCGGAGACGACCGGTTACCGTCTGCGTCAGATCGGTAGTGCCCTGAGTGGCACTCTCGATAACGGCATCAACGGCACGGCCGGTTGCATCCGCCACCTGCGTCATTGCGCGGACGGCGCCGGACGCGTCTCCCGTAACAACAATTGCTAGTTCCTGGCTACGGTCACGACCCAATTATCTCCGTCCTGTAGTCGCCCCCTTCATATACTCGGTGTATGCCGTGTAGGCATCCAAGGGCATTTCCATTAGTTCCTGGTAAGTCATGCCGTAGAAGTGGCAGAAAGCCGCATATTGTTGCAGCTCATTTACTCTTTTGGGTCGGCCTCCGGCAGGCTGACCTCAAGCTCAACGGCGGGCACATCTAGGGCCGCCTCAAAGGTGAAATCGGGATCGTTCTTACGGCCGATGAGCCAAACCAGGGTGACCAGTGAAAGCGGGTCAAGGTCGGTCCGGCGGACCGGTCGGCCCTTGTCGTCCTTGACGGCCTGGCCGTCGTCGTCAAGCACCGGGACGGGCTTGAAAGCATCCTGCACAGAAATGCCGGTCTTGTCCTTGAAAAGAACCATGTCCCCGAGGGTGAGGGACTTAGGGTCGAAAGAAATATGCATTAATCTCCTAACGGGGGAAGGCTTCGGAAAGGGCGTTGCTTAGCGCGCGATAGTAGGTGTCGGCCTGCTCGTAGCGCTCAACAACGAACTTGGCTTGGAAGACGAAGTAGCCGTTTGAACGGAAGCCGCGAAACTGGTGATAGGCGAAGGAACCAAATTCGGCGCCCATGGCGTAGGGCCAGCGATCCCCGCCGTAGCGGATCTTGATGCCCCGGCGGCCCTTCTCGGCCCGCAATGATTCGGCGGCCTTGGCCGGCATCTTGCCCTGGCTGGCCGCCATTTTCCGGGCCGACTCAATGGTGTGCTCCGCCAGGGCCCTATCCGTCTGCTCAACAACGCGGGGAAGGTCGGAGGCCGCCGCCCTCAGTTCATCACGGAAGGCGGTAAAGCCCTCAAGGCGGAAAGCGGTATTGTTGCGGCCCGCCAACTAGGCCGCCGTATCAAGCGTCTTATAGGCAACAGTGATGGCATCATTGCCCGTCCCGTTGAGAGCAACACCGGAAATGGCAAGGTCGGGAAGCTTGCCGGCCTCAATGTTCGGAGTAGCGGAGTCAAATCGACCGTTGGGCATGGTTACCGTAATGCTCGGAACGATGGTCGGCTTGGCAGGATCGGGGGCGACTCCAACCCACGTCAGAACGATATTTCCGAGTGCGCCGGAGGCCAGGGCCGCAGAGGCCTTGTTGTATGCCGTCATGCTGTCGAAATCGCCCTTAAAGGAGAATTCCAGCTTTCGCGCGGACTGTTCGCGCGGTTCGCGACGACCAACGCCAATCGCCCACCTGTCGTCCTTGAGCCCATTATCGCCCTTTACCGATACATCCGATACGGCAAGCGTTGCATTATCGACGGAGACGGTTCCGCCGAGATAGGTGAAAAGCTTTGCTCCGGCCGGATAGGTCGGGGTTACTGGGGAACCGGTCCGAACAGTTTCCTTGGCGAATACCGCATCGACAGAGAGAGATAGAACGCCGTCAACCTGATTGGAAAGTTCCCAACCGGAAACCTTGCCGCCAGGATAGACGAACTGGTTAAGGCCGCCGGCAGCGTCGGCGCGGCCAATTTCCATGGTGAAACTCTTGCCGGACAGGTCGGCAATAGTGCCCGTATAGGTGGTGAAACCGTCCGCATCCTTTGTGCCAGAAGCCACGTTGCCAAGCATGTGCTTGAGCCAGAAGGCGAAACTCTTGTCGAGTACTTCAAGTTCCACGGAACCGTCTGCACCCTTGGCGTTAGGGGCGAATCGGTCCGCGCGCATAACGCGCTGACCAACTGTCATAGCGCCGGACTCAATGCGCTCATATTTGCCGGAAACGGATTCCTTGGACAGTTCGTAAAAACGGGTCACCGGCACCGCAGTGCCGTAGGTTACCTCATCGACGACACCGATATAGGAGTCAAAAACTGATGCCATTAATCCTCGCTGTTCTTCGCAGTAGTGGCCTTGACCCAATCGCCCCTGGCGACTAGTTCATTTCCGATCGATGCCGGCACGTCGACCGGCGGGCCGCCGCTTTCGGCCTCAAGGCCTAGCGACGGGATGAGAACGGCCCCCAGGGGGCCGGTATAGATAACGCGCACGGGTTTCCCTCCTAGTGCTTCTCAGGCCCCCAAAGGAGCCTTAGCGGCTGTCCCTGGCGGTAATCCTCACGGTGCCTTCCCACTGTGCTTCATGTCCGTCAGGCGTAGGCCAGGAGATGAGACGATCCGGAACAAAGACACTGGAAATGGCGATGCCGCCTACGGAGGGATCAGACACCAGCGAAAGCCGGATAGCCTCCGCAGCCTGTAGGGCCGACGATTCGACCTTTTCGGCATCCGCCCCGGGAACCGCCACAGAGACAACCGTGTGAATGTCGTACACGGTTTCCGTCTGCCGGTTGGTAACCCAATGGCTATCCTGCCAATCAATCTTTCCGACCATGACCCAATAGCGGCCAGGGTTCCGGGGAAAAGACCATGAAACCTGAAAAGCGGAGAGGCCCGGAGCCACCATGAGATGGTCGATCAAGCCGCGCTTGACGGCCAATGCATGGACGGTCATATCAGCCACCAATCCATCGTGTACCGG
Source organism: Kitasatospora sp. NPDC056800 (assembly GCF_042789775.1). NCBI lineage: Bacteria > Bacillati > Actinomycetota > Actinomycetes > Kitasatosporales > Streptomycetaceae > Kitasatospora > Kitasatospora sp. NPDC056800. Next base: position 58,841 of record NZ_JBHUAL010000005.1, read on the forward strand.
GCCAGGGTGGCATCAACTTCCGGCACGCCGGTTTCGTATCCGGCCCGTCCGGCGGTAGCCAGTTGATAAGTGCCCATCTCACTAACCTGAAACGATACGGCCCGATCTGGAATAGCGGAGTTGTCCGACAGGAGAACATCCCGTATTCGTAGTAGTGCGGCCCGTCGAACGTCCGGCGGCGGGGGATATAGGCCGTACTCGATGGTCACGCTGCCGTCCGGATTGTCGAGAATCCGGCGGGTGTCATTTTCCTCGCGCGCGGGGTCTATGAAGAACCCCCGGCGGGCCCGGATAACGAAAGAGCGGTCCGTGATGCGTTCAAATTCCTGCTCTACGGCGTCCCGGACGCCGACTAGGGTTGGCGTTGGAAAGCGGACGATATCGGCCAAGGATTCATCGAAAGCCCGTATCTCGGTAACGGCCACGATCGGCGCTTCCGTAACCTCGAAGTAGAAGCGCCGGTAGGCGCCGGCAGAGGCCGCCCAAATGCCCGTGTAGGGGCCTAGGGCGGTAGGTGTCCAGTCGGCATGAAATAGACGGCCGTCTCCGACCGCCGGCAGATCTGCCACGGGATCGGGGCTGCCGTATCCGGCCTCATGGCCCGAGTAGATGAGGAGGCGGACGGCGGCGGCCTGGCCGCCGTCGTCGTCGTCCCCAAAGTCCACCCGGAGCGCGGCCGTGCGGCCCACACGTAGACGCATGTACCTCCCTGGTCAGTTAATTAATTAATTAATTCACGGGGGCCTTGGGGGGCCGCCCTCGCCGGGGGCGGGGCGGCTCGGTCCCGGTGTCAGTCTCGGAGGTTGCGGCCTCATCAAATGGGGCGTCCGCCGGCACGGCGTTGCCCAACTCGATATGCCGGGCCGCAACATCGTCCGGCACATCAAGAACGGTCCCCGGGGTGGGGTTGAGAACCCCACCCACAATGCCGATTAGCTGGCCGGTAAGGGCGATATTCATTAACGCCCCTTAGCTAGCGGCCGATCGCAGAACGGCGACAGACTCAAGGTCCATAAGGTCACCATCACCGCGCCAAGTCAGCTTCCAAGAAACCATGTCGGAATCCCACGCGTACTCATCGGAACGGGAAACGTTGATGCCCTTAACCTGGCGGACCTTGAACTGACTGAAATCTCCGTACCAAATCAGATCGGTATTGGCAGTACCCGCCTTGGCGGCAATAGTGGCGTCAACCGCATAAGGCTTGCCCAGAAGAAGATCCGGGACACCGGCCACATAAGAAGGGTTCCAAATCGGATTACCCTGGGTGTCCTTAATCTTGCGAAGTTCCGCAAGCTGGAGATCACCGAAAAGCCAGGCGGCATTTCGGCGATAACCGGTGCGGATCTTGTGCTGTACGTCAATGAGGTTGTCATAGGTAACCGGGCCAAGGCCGGTGCCCTGAGTGACCTTCTTGCCAGCCGGTACGGCGGCCTGCAACTTGGCCAGCATATCGGCGGTAAGTCGGTCCGCCAGGGCCTCCCCGGTGTCGGTGGCGACAATGCCGGTAATGTCTACCTCACTGTCGTTGATAAGCTCAGTAGAAAGCTGAGTGCCAACGCCGTACTTCTTGGCGCCAAGGTCCTTGGTGGTAAAGCCGCCCTTAGTGAACGGGATCTTGTCGCCCTCAGCAAGGACGGCAATGTCAGTCGGCAGAGGCCGAGCGTTCTTTACCGGGTAGCGGATAACCTCACCCGTGGCGGTGTTGAAAGTAGACACCAGCGACATAAACGGGGAACGCTCACGGAGCGATTCGAGAACCTGGGCAATAAACTGAATCGCCGTAGTATTACCGGCGAAAGCCGGGTCGGTGGTCTTGCCGGCCTGAGGCTGCACATTGGCACCCGGAGCGCGAGTCTCCGGCACAATAAGGGCATCCCGGAGGTCACCCCGGGCAACGTCGATAAGCAGAGAGCGCACGTCCGTGGACGGCTCACCAGTCGGCGCATTGGGGGTAAGGACTCCCCACTTCTCGGCGGCCCGCTTAGTCTCCGCCTCGGCCGTCGCCTTGGCCGTGTAGTCGGCAATCTCGGCGCCCCGCTCCTCAAGGGCGGTATCCAGCTTCTCAAGGCGGGCACGCCGGTCCGCATCAGTCAGCGTCGCGTCATCAAGGACGCTCTTGTATTCCTCGAAAAGACGGGCGCGGGCGTCAATGGCGCGCTGAGCGAGAGCAACAAAACTCAAGAAATCCCCTTTACGGTAAGCGAAAGAATGGTGAGCCGGTCGGCATCAATGGCGTGTTGAATCTCGCGTTGGCGGGACCGAAAGTCGCGATAGTCGGCAAGTCGCCTGGCACGGGCCCGCTCTAGGTCGCGCTGGGCAAGGCCGGAATTCGTATCCAAATACGCCGGGTACGTGACCGGTGAAACGTCGAAAAGGGCCAGGTCCCGGATAGTCCGGAGGTCTCGACCATCGGTATCCAGTGACCAATCGGCATCGAGAACACGGAAACCAAAACTCGACTGTGAGATATCGCCCCGACGTAGAGACTCGGCCAGGTCCCGGCCCGCTGTAGTGTCCGGTAGGTCTACCTCATAACGAAGACCGGTATCATCCTGGGAAAGCCGGAGAGTGCCAGCAACCGTGCGACCGATGATTAGGCTTGCGTCGTGGTTAATGAGCGCACGTACGTCGTGCGCTTCCTCGATGGCCCGGGTGAACGCCCCGGGGGCGATAGTCTCTACAAACCCACCAAGGTCCTGGCTACGGGTATTGAACTTGGCCGCGTAACCGACCATCGTGGTTACGCCGTTATCCTCGGATGACCGAATCTCAAAGTCACCGGAGGTTGTTCGCGTTTCCCTATCCGGGAGTGTCGGCATTCGCCTCCTTTCCTGTAGGTTGGGTAGCCGGCGGGGATACCGCCGGAGGCGGAGAGGTCTTAACGGTCTCTGCCGTAATCGGTGTCAGGTTTGCCGGACGGTAGTACTGCGCGCCAAGGCCATCCGGGATCGGCTCCCAATCCTCTAGCTGTGCAATCCGGTCGGCGTTAAGGAAGCCGTTTTGCACGCCCACGGCGTAAGCCTGATAGCGTTCCGCCGTCTTGGCGCGGAGCCTGGCATTAAGGTTGAACTTGATGTACCGGTTTCCGGGCAAAAGGAAAGTCGATATGGCTTGCTCAATGCGAGCCAGCCACGGACTTAGCGTCTGGTCAATAAACCACTTGTTTTGTTCCTCGACACCGGAGCCCCAACTAGATGTGACTGTTGGGTCAACCTGATTGGCTGGCACCCGATAGATAAGGGCAATCTCAGACTTTTGGAAACGGCGCGTTTCAAGAAACTGGCTCTGTTCCGGCGTAATTGATACGCTCTGCCAGGTGGCCCCACCGGTCAGGATGCCGAGACTGTGAGAGTTGGCAATACCGGAATGGTTCTTACGGAACATGTCCCGCAGCATTAGCGCTTGATCCCGGGTAGGGCTACCCGGATGCTGAATGATGCCGGTCATACTGGCACCCTGACCAAAGAACCTGGCCCCGTATTCTTCTGCCGTCAGCCCAAGTCCGATAGCCTGCCGGGCGATATCGAGGGGAGAGAGGCCGCGCGGTTCGCCGGCAATAGTGAAGTACGGAATCCAAAGTATCTGTGACCGGTCGTACGTCGTACCGTTGTGCTGAAAGACAACGTCCCGTCCGTCCTGTGTCTGGACAATGACCACCGACCGGGGGTTAAGCGGATAAAGGGCGGTAACCGTACCGCCGTCGTCACGGATCGTGGCTATAAAGGCATTGCCGTCCATAAGTAGAGACGTCGATATTCGATGCCAAAAGTCGTATCTAGTCATGTACGGGTTTGGATTGACAAGCCAAGGCGGATCAGGGACGGGTCTGTTTGCATCCTTTCCGGAAAGAAAGGTGCCTACCGGAAGCGCTGCGATACTGTCGGCAATAAGGCTTACGCAGTAGAAGACGGCAGGGAACGCTAGGCTTCCCTTTTGGCTTACAGCCTTTCCACTGTAGGTTTTGGCGCCGATATCTCGGAAAGGCTCACCGTTCCAGCCCGTAGGGGCGGTAAGTGTGGGCCCCGAGGATCGGCGTTCAAATAGCCGCCAGAGGGCCATTAGCGGCCCCTCTCGCCAGCCAGGCCGGCACCTAGACAGAGGATTCCGGCAACGAGCGCTCCGGCGGCCCAGGAGGCCGCGCAAGCGGCACCTGTGATGAGAACGCCTCCGATGGTCTGGAGAACGGTATAGGCCCGGAGGCGGGTAAGAATTTCGGGCTTCTTGATGGTTCTCCCTTCTCCGCCCGAGGCGGCTAGTTGAATGCGATAAATTCCACGTCCGGTTCATCCTCGGTCGGGATGAGTGAAACAGCCAAGGCGTTTAGCGTGGCGGCAATGCCGTCGATCTTGTCGGAGTCCCTAACGCGCTTCGGCTTCATCAAACCGTCAGCCTTAAACTCCAATTCGACATTATTTGCCATCCATGCAAGCACCGGGTTGCCACCGTGACGAAACGTTTTTTCAGCGATGAGACTTTCCAGCATCTTGCACGGCTCATTTAGCCGTGTAGCTGACTGGGGGATTTTGACTACGGATAGGCCGCCGTCTTCAAGACGCTGCACAATCTGTAGAGCGTTCCACGGGTCATAACCAACATGCTTGATGTTGTACATTTCGGCATCCTCCGAGATATCGGAGTAGACGCGCTCATAATCGACAGTCTCACCATCGGTGACGGTAAGGGCGCCCCGGGCTTCCCAGACTAGGAAGTCGTCTCGCTGTTCTGCCCGCCGCTCTAGGTTTGCGCGCGGAATCCAGAATCGGGGGACAACGGTGTAACCCGGGGCGCCGGGATCATCGGCCGTTCCAGGGAACAGCAACACCCACGCCGTGAAATCGGCCGTAGAAGCCAGATCAAGGCCAGCAAGGCACGGGCGGCCCCGGAAGGCCTCCCGATCGATCCTAGGGCCCGCTGTGGCCGTCCAGGCGTCCATCCCAATCCACCGGGTGGCTTGAGCAACCCATTGATTTAGGCGGAAGACTCGGAACGCATTTTCGGCTGACGGCTTCTCCTTTGCATCCCGGAACTCATCACGCAGAGTCGAGATGTTGAGGAAGTCGCCAAGGGCTGGATTGGCCCAATACCAGCCGGAGGGCTTTACGCCATTAGCGGGATCACCGGGACTTCCCTCATCACTCCAGTCCGCATTTTTCGGGAGATTGCGGAGATAGACGAAACGGGCAGGATCTAGAGTCCGGTCTTTTTCAACCCGCTCCGAGTAATCGTGTTCCTCTAGCGCGAAGCGTGCTGAGGTATAGGCCGCTGTGGTAATGCACAACATCAAAGGCTGTGTGCGGGTACCGAAGCTCTGACGCATGGCGTCGAATAGGTGCCTATCCCTCTGCGTCAGTACCTCGTCCATAAGGACCATCGAGGCGTTGACGCCAAGGGCGCCGGCAGCATCACCCGGAAGAACCGCATAAACGGAGTTGGACTTGCGATCGACAATCCGTTTACGCGAATCGATAATCTCTAGGCGCCGGGAAAGAATGGGGCTAAGCTCCACCATCCGTTTGGCCGTATTGAAGACCAATGCGGCCTGATCCCTGTCAGCCGCAACGGAGTAGACCTCTGCGCTTTCCTCGCTGTCCCCGACAAGGCCTAGTAGCGCAATAGCGCTTGCTATCTCACTTTTACCGTTCTTGCGCCCTAGCTCAATCCAGCCCATTCGATACTGACGAACCCACTCGTCTAGCTGGTCGTCATACCGGATGGTGCCGAATAGCGGCTCAAAGATGCCGGCCTTTTGCCACGGCGAAAGGAGGAAGGGTTGTCGGGCCGTTCGGCCCTTTGTGTGGACTAGGATCTTTTCAACAAAATCAACGGACCGCTTAGCGCGGTCCGGATCGTAACGCCACCAACCGGGCGGGGGATTGGTTGGCGCGTACGGTGCTAGGTCATAGGGCAATCAACCCCCTCTCGCGTGTCGGGCAAAGCAAAGGGCCCCCGGAGGGGCCCTGGCGCCGCTACAGCGGCGTACAGCAATCACACTTGTCTAAGTGCTCCCGCATGGCCGAAGCGATCCCGCTACGACGACTGTAGGTGTGTCCGTACCCCGAGGAAGTACCGGGCTGCCGGGCGTCATCCAACAGGGCTTTCAGGTTCATGAACTTGTAGCACCTGAGGGAGCCATTGGGCATGACAGTCATGTCCTTGAGCTTGTCGGGATCAGTCATCATCATCATCCCAATGGTCTTGCTCTTTATCGATTTCGACGTACAGTTCCGACCAGCGTGGGTGATATCTACGCATGTGGCAGGTGGTTCGGTCTTTACACCGGACAACTACCGGCTCAAACATGGCCGCGTAAAGAATGTTGCGCGGGGATGCTATATCTACGGACTCAAAATCAAGAACAAGCCAGCAAGCGCCACAGGCAAATGGGCTTGACTTCATGTTAATCTCTTCCAAAGGTCGTGAAGCCTTCGGAGCGGGACGCTCGGAATTCTTGTCCGCACGCCACCAACAGAGCCATTGGTCCCGACAGACGATTTCGATTTCATCCCCGAGGACAAGAAACAGAAGTTCATCAATGGGAACCAGATTTGTGCACTCCATGCATTGCTGGAGTCCGTCCATGGGGGACATTGACACCGCCTTAGGAACGAGTGGGCCCCTGGCCGCTTCCCCACTTGCCAGGGGCCCATCGGAGGTCTACCCGCACGCGGGGGGACTAGCGGGGACCTCAGCTTGATTCCGCCTATGCGGAAGTCGGTAGAAAATTCGGGGAGATTCGGAAGGTCACCCTTCCGCCTCCGGCGCGAATCCGCATGGTCACATCCTCGCCGGCCTCAAGACGGCGGGCCATGCTCCTGGTTCGCCTGATTTTGGACAGACGCGACCAGACGTGAAGCGCGCGACGTTCGGAATCGTCAAGGCCGGCATTGGAATCAATCACCCGCCAGGCAATATCAATTGCCCTTTCGGGGGTTTTGGTTCCGAAGGTTCCACGCGGTAAGCCGGCCTGATCGTAGAACGTTATCTGATAGCCAACAGGTCCCATCCGACCCACACTCCCTTTCGGAAATTGTCCTCAACGTAAATGCCGTGACGATGGGCCAATGCCTCGATGAGATGCATTCCCCTGCCTGTCTGTTCCAGGGTTTCCGCGTCAATGGTCAAGGGGCGTTTCTTGGGCATGACGTGAAACGCCGCATCCCACACACAAATGACGAACACACCCGTACGGCAACTGATCTCAACCAGGAGATCACTGCCCAGGAAGTCAACCCCGAGCCTGTTCCCGCCGTTTCCGTAGCGGGAAACATTGGTTACGAGTTCACTGGTGAGAAGTTCGGCATCCTCGCGAACGGACTTGGGGATACCCCATTCCTGCGCGTACTCCCGAACCCAGTGACGGGCCTGTTTGACCACCTTGAGTTCTTCGTCGGGGGCCGGGGTGAACGTGTAATCCATCTCGCAATCGACCCGGAAAAAGATCTTCCAGGTACGGGAAGCTTTACCGTCTTGCAGGGCCGAGATACCGTCGATTTCGGGCATAGCTAGGACACCCCCAACGCGTTGCCGGCATGGACGCCAAACGCCAGGGCCGCCGGGGATGGGGGTCTAGGCGCTGTGCGTGCAAGCTTGCACGCCATAACCTCTGCGTGCAAGCTTGCACGCAGAAAGTTTGGGAGTATGCCCTAGATTGGGTGAAAAAGTCGCTATCCGGCTGACAGTAAGTGGGGCAAACTGGTAGTGCCGACGGCATGGCGGCCGGCATGCCGCACAGAGTCACAGAGGAGTGGGGACAGGATGGCCCGGAGGGCGGAGCAACCTACGGCGCGACAGGTGCGGCTGGGGTCGGCGTTGCGAACGCTTCGGTTGGCTCTACCCGGTAAGGAATCCGAATGGAACGCCGTACTTGAGAAATTCGGTTTCACTGTAAGCAAGCTGAGCCGGATTGAAAGCGGCAAGATTGGGATTAGCGACGCAGATTTCGCCCGCATGCTTGACTACTACAACCCGGAGAAAAACCACCGGGTATATCTCGAAGACCTGAGGCAACGCAGCAACGTTGAAGGTTGGGAAGCGGACGTTCGGAACATCGTCAGTGCTGACTATGCTGACTACTGCGGGTATGAGGGCGATGCGCATGAAGCGTTCAACCTGGAAACCGGATTGATTCCCGGCCTGCTACAAATCCGGGAACACTCGGAGGCCAATCGAGCTGCAACGCCGTGGCTCAGTGATGCAGAATTTGAAGACCGCCTAGCGATCAAGGCGAAGCGTCAACAGGTCCTCACAAAGGACAATCCGCTCAGGCTCTCGGTAATCATTTCAGAGTCCGCTTTCCGTCACAACATTGGCGGACCGGCAGTAATGAAAGCCCAATTGTTGTACCTAATTGAGCTTTCGGAAGCCCTGCCGAACCTGTCTATTCAGGTTCTTCCGGAAGGATCACCCGCACACGGTGGCCTGTTCGGCCCGTATATGATTCTCTCGTTCCGGGAAACCTGGGAGCCCGATATCGTTTACATTGAAGGCCTGACAGATACCCGGTGGGTGGAACGTCAAGACAAGGTGCAGGATTACTCCAAGCAATTCAAGTCGCTAATGGAGAATGCCGCTCTGCCGCGCAATGATTCAATAGCTCTAATCTTGGATCACGCCAACAATCTGTAACAGAGAGCAGGAAGAGGAAATGCGGCACATTAAGAACGCGGCCACGGACGTTGCCGGGACGTGGCGCAAGACTAAGGCGTCGGGCAACAACGGTAACTGCGTCGAGTTCGCAAAGCTCGCGAGCGGTGATGTTGCAATGCGTAACAGCCGCGATCCGGAGGGGCCGGCCCTGCTATTCACGCGGGCCGAAATCGCGGCCATGCTGTCGGGCGCGAAGGATGGGGAGTTGGACTACCTGACTGCCTGACATGGGGGCCTTGAGGGCCCCAAGGAAGCCCCCGGCGGACGCGCCGGGGGTTGTTCCATGTCCGCCGCCTGGCGGCTCCCCAGAGGTCTAACAGGGCCGCTACCGTAACGACGTTGACGCCCTGGCCGTCGACTACCGAGAGGGCCCCTTTCGGGGGCCCTCTCGGCGTTCCCGGACCTTATGAGTCTCCGCTTAACTGAGAAGCCGGAGGACGTCAGCATCCGGGCCGGCATCGTCGCCGGGGGCGACGGCCAGGCGGGCACGGTCAGCCGGGGTAAGACCCAGCTTCCCGCCCCACTTGGCCATCTGATCTTGCGCCGCAATTTGCGCTTGCAGCGCCGGATTTTTCACAACGGAACCTTGCCGGCCCTCAGCACTAAAGCCGTTGGCCGACAAATCCCGAGTCGCATTCACATAAAGCGAATACGCCTGGCAATATGCGGCAATCGCAACCCGGTCCGCCGGGGTGATAATCCCCATCCCGTCAAGAATGGGAGCAAGCCTATTCCATTCCGCCAGGGCGATATCATCAAGCCAATCCGGCGGGGAAGGAAAGTCGCCGGAAGCAACCGGCGCATCAGGAATAGGCCGATTGCCGGGGTTACCGGTCAAGCGTTTAACAGAGGCAGGCTTAGGCGCCCGTCCCGAACCAACACCGCCCAATACCATTCACCGCCTCTCTCTGTCAAACGCCTGTAGTACTTTTCAAGTTTCCCGGAATGCGAAAGGTCGAACGGGCTAGCATCTGGTCGTGACGCGAACGCAGATGATCTATGTCCTCAGCATCATCGTTTGGCTTTGCCTCGGTATGGCCGTCCTATCGGCGCGAAGCATTGGCTTCACTTTGAGGGAAACGGTTAAGGATGTGGAAGAATCGCAAGATCCGGTATTCGATATCTCCCCCCGCCCTCTTGTCGTCGCAGTAATTATTGGGGTGTGGCTGGTTTCGCTATTGGGCTGGCCGTACCACCTTATTAAGATGTTGAAAAGGAGGAAGCCATAACGGGCCCGACCGCAACAAGCCCGAAAGGGCCCATGCATATTCCGCAGCCATGCATAAACGCATGAATATGCAGGCATGAATATGCACCGCGGAATGTATGAATATGCGCACTTTGCAGCAGTTCTATGCAGTGCCCAATTTTGGTTTCTCCGCACGCGAGGCACGGGGGGAAGGAACGGGGGGGTTCCTAAGGAAGGGATAGAGTTTTACACCCCCCTACCCCCTTCCTGCATATTCGGGGCTGCATACTATGCATGAATGATGCATGCATGATTATGCGACACATATGCATGGTGAGTGATTATGCGAAAGCTATGCATAGGTGATGTACGGTCGGCTAGTGTGCAGCCATGGCGAACAAGCGCGAGTATCTGGCTAGCCTCGGTCAGCCCGAGGCCGGTATCAGTGCCACAGGCAGTCTTGACACGGTCGTGGTTCCCGGCTTGGTAAAAAGCCGAGAGGATCGAGATAGGCCGTTGCGTGTGGAGCTTACGGCCCTTGGTGCAAGGGACCTGGCGGCCCGTCTTATTGCCGCCGCAGAGGCCACAGAGAGGCAGCGCAATGACTGATGACCCGTGGCTCACAGCAACGTCCGTAAGTCCCATGCCGGCCCCCCAACAGAGGGCCGAGCCTCGGCAGTGCACCGGGTTCGGTAGGTACAGGCACCACGCGGCCATTGAGGCCGTTACCTCCTGTCGCCTCTGCAATATCCCGCTGTGTAGCGAATGCCGGATTGACCATCACCACGAAGAGTAGGCAGGCCCCGTAAGGGGCCCTCTTGCTATTGCCGGGCTCCTTACTTAAGCGCCAGATGCACGCCTGAAAGTCGGGGTTGACATACGGCAATAGCCGTATGCTACGGTGGTTTCACCAACCCGGAGATGCCTACCGCAGTAGGGGAGAAGTGGTTATGGCCAAGCAGGAATGGCAGATGGGCATTGGCGTTATCCGCACAATCGGAACGCATGTGCAGGTGGATGGCTGGATTGCCGAAGCCAAGGACAGGGACCGGCCGTTGTGGGCGATGCTGTCGCCCGAGGAAGCCCGTATCAAGGCGGCCAGGCTGATTGAGGCCGCAGAGGCCGCAGAGGAGACCCGAGCCGCAGCAGAAGCGGCAAGGATCAAGGCTAGCCGGTAGTCCGCCCTAAGGGCGGACCGGGGGCCCCGCAAGGGGCCCCTTGGCGTTTGTACGGTTGCCCCGGCGTGAGTTGCACCGCCGGCACAGGACACGGATGTTCCGTGGCTCATTGGTACCGCCACGGCTTACCGGGATGATGTGGTCCCCTGTAAGGGGGTTGTCCTTGTCGCCCTTGGTCATGCACCACAGGCAGTATGGCCGCTTTGCGATAGCGGCCTTAACGTTAGTCAGCCATTCATTATCGTATCCCCGTGAATGTCGATCCTTGGTCTTATATGCGCGCCCCTTTGATGGGCGCGCCATAATGGGAGCGCACTTAACGCAATATGCGCTCCCTAGATTATGCAGGCGGAAACACCGCCTGCACATTATCTTAGGCAATGGGGCCCCTTTCGAGAGGGGCCCATTATGCGGGGCCCGCCAAGGGCCCCGCTATATGAGCCTTAGGCGGGCCCCGGAAGGGCCCGTAGCTAGGGACGGGCCGCTTAGGCGGCCCTTTACAGGAGAGCCGCCTAAGCGGCTCTCCCTTCCCTCTCACTAATAGAAGACCTGTCCTGGCCCGAATACTTGGCACGTCACTGATGTGACGTGGGTCACACGCCGACCTTACTTGGCCCTTTCGGGGCCAAGGGTCGGATTCTGGCCCAACGACCGGGCCGGAGGCCCTAGCCTGGCGCGCATGAGAGGCAGGAAGCCGCCCCCCTGGTTGTGGTGGGGGCAGGCAGAGGACAGCGACCCCGACCCCGCCCCGTACGGCCTAGACGCCTGTCTGGTTGCCGGCCCCGCCATACGGGCCGCATGGGCAGGCGCCACCAGGAGGAGGCCCCCAACGGCCCTACGCAGCAAGGGGGTTGACGACGGCGGGAAGGCGCCTGACACAAACCGTTGACATACGGATGGGTCCGTATGCTAAGTTCGCTCCACTGTTCGAGAAGAACCCCGGCAGGGACCGGAGGCCAACGTAACTAGGTAGTGGAGGTTTGCCGGCGTTGCCGTGCAGAAGGCGCCTTTATGGCGCCTAGAGGAATCGAAGTGCGCATAGGCGCCCGGTAAGGCTTTACCGTGAAAGGGCCCCGTTTCGGCGGGGCTTTTTTGCGCCCAAAAACAGGCCAGGAGGGGAAATAATGTCTGAGTTGGACTTTATGCAGGAAGTTGCCGTTCGGCGCGCCAAGATGGCCCTTAAGCCGTACCGGCACATGCCCCGACTTCACTCCCTTGCCCTCCGGGCCATTGTGCGGGTTGCCTACGACGGCGGGGATATCGAAGCGGCGGTTTTCAAGGCGGCCCTTGCCCTTTCTCAGGAGGAGTCCAGCCAGGGTTACGAATGGGCGCTCAAGGAGCGCAAGGGGAACCGCCCGGTTTATGCCATCATGGACGAAAGGAAGATTGCATGACGTTGCGCCTTTACCCGAACATCTTCGAGAAGGCTGCTGAGATCATTGAAAGGGACGGCCTTGCCAAGGGCGTCTATAAGGACACCGAAGGGTGTCACTGCACGCTAGGCGCCATTAATGCCGCACTCGATAACGGCTTTACGGGGGTCGGTGACCCGAACGGCGGTCCCAATATCGCACAGGAGGGTTTCGCACAGTGGGCGCCCTACGTGGACCACCTGAACAGCCTTGTACCGAAGGAATACGGGGACGTTCCGGAATGGAACGATGAGCCGGAGCGCACCAAGGAGGAAGTAGCCGCGTTTCTCCGGAGGGCCGGCAGGGAACTACAGGACGGATATGATTCCCACTATTACGCGTGACCGGTTTTACCGCCGTAGGCGATTCTGAGGATATCGCGCGCGCCCTGCACAATGCCCTATGCTTTTTGCCCGCCAGGTCTAGCCCTCCGTATGTGAGGGCTATTTTTATGCCCGGACGCGTGGAATTCACGGCAACCGACTGCTACACCATCGGCCAGGACTGGGCAGAACTGGAATCCGGCCCTACAACGCGCAGAGAGGTTTGGGTTAGCCATGAAGCGGCAAAGGCAATCGAGGCATCGGCGCGAAAGGACGTTGTTCCGAAATCGCGTGCGCCAATGGACGCGCCGGACGGCCGTGGCCGGGGGATGTTCACCTATCACAGCGGGGATGCTCTACATTTCGCCCCCCAGCTCGAAGGAATACCAGCGTCCGGGAAAGACCAGACGGGACGTGTCGGCCCTGTTCATTGTCCTACCGGAATAGTCAACCTGGCGGCCCTCTGGGGGGCGTGCGACGACCTACTAGAACCCCTTGAGGCCGGAGAAGGCGAACGGCCCCCAGACAAGGCAATGTTTGACCCGTCGCTACTCGGCAGGTTTTCGAAAGTGAAGACCCCCGGCCGGCAGCTTACCCATATGGACATGCTCTTTACTGACGCGTCAAACGTGACCCTAGTCAGGATCGGTGCCCGCTTCCGTGGCGCCATTATGGCCATTGACCGAGAAACCGCCGCCAACCATCCCGACATGGAACAGGAAGCACTGTGGTAATCGATCTGCCCGTAAAGCCGGACGTGCGAATACTGGTGACTGGCTCACGGCGGTGGGAGAACTACCAGACCATTTACAACATCCTCGAAAGCCTCTGGCGTGAATTTCGGAGAATGGCCTACAGTCAGGACTACCCTATTGGCAGATTTACCGTAGTCGAGGGTGGTTGTGCAACGGGGGCCGACTTGTGGGCCCGAGATTGGGTCAGATTGCATTCAATCCGCACCTGGCATGACCAAGTTGCCTCTGAAACGTTCGCTGCAAACTGGACCGTGAACGGGCTACAAGCCGGGCCGATGCGAAACTCTGCCATGGTCGCATCGGGTGTCGATCTCTGCCTGGCCTTTATGCGCCCAAATAGCCGGGGCACCATGGATTGCGTCACCAAGGCCATAAAGGCCGGCATTCCCACCCACATATTCCACGAAACAGAGGAGGTGGATTGGCGACTACCCGCAAATACCCCGGCCCTCAGGAGCGCATCCTAGAACTACTCCGGTCCAAGGAATGGGTAAGCACTACAGAAATCTGTTCAGCCATCGGAGGCAGCAATAACGGCACTAGGCGTCTGCGGGAAGTCCGGGAACGGTACGGGCTGGAAATCGAGACCCGCCCCAAGCGCAACTGCCCGTTCAAAGACTGGGAATACCGGCTCAAGGAGCCTGCCCGGGTAATGGAAATGGAGCCGCTGTTTTGAAGCTCACCCGCAGTCCCGTGAGGGCCCGCCGGCGCCGTGCGGGCGTCATGCTTCGGCCCCGGGGGTGGAGCCAGGCAGGGGCGCCCTGGCCGTGCTGCCCGAGTCACGACATGAACGCCCGGACACCGGACCGCCGTAGGTGGCGGCGGCTAGTCCGCCGGCGAGAGGAACGGGCCTGGCTCGCCAGCCTCAAGGGCCAGGAGCGCCAGGACGACGACTAGCCCAAGGCAAGGCAGAGGGCCCCCGGTACGTGCGTCTCGGGGGCCCTCTGTGTCCTGGCGGAAACCGGAACGTGGCCAGCATACAGGAAGCACGTCGCAACGGCGCGGGGTGACCAGGCCGGCAAAGCCGGGTGATGCGATTACCCGCAAGAGAGGCAAAGGAGGCACTAATAAATCAAGGAGAGACTGCCATCATAACAAGAGAGGAATGGTTGGCACGTGAATTGGCAAAGGCCCCGGAACCCTCCGAGGAATGGCGAGAGCGCTTGATGCGATCATGGGGACTAGTCGCTAAGCGAGAAAGCCCCCGCTTTCGCGGGGGCGACTCTAGCGCCAGATGATTTCGATCAGGGCCGGATCAAATCGCTTCCCCCGGCCGGCAGGATGGACAATGACGGCTTCAACCACTTCCAGTAGGTGAGCGCGCTTTTGGTCCATCGTGAACCTGCTCCACTGCTTTAGAACAGCCGGCAGGCTGGCAGTTTTCAGTTTTACTTGCGCCCGAAGTTCCCGAAGCTTTGCAAGATGCTTTGCTTCCTGGGCCTCAAGGGACTTGATGGCTAGGACGAATTCCTTTGCCGACATTTCGCCAGTGTCTCGCGATTCGCGATAGACGGCCTTGTCTTCCTCAATCCGGTTGAGCGCGGCTTGCGCCTTGGAGATTTCCGCATCTTCTGCGGTGTGCTTTGCCTGCGCATCTCCGACCTGGCGCTCAACTTGCTTAAGAAAAGCACTTTCAACCAGTTCATCAATCGGGGGACCAACGCGTGAAACCTTGCCGCATCCCCCATCGACGGTACGGCATTGATAGCGGAAACCGTACTTTTCGGCGGCGGTGGTACCGGGGGTATATGGGTTGGGCCGCATCCCCGTACCGCAGTGAGGGCACCGACAGACGCCGGAAAGAAGTCGTTTGGCTGCGGTGTCGTGTGGTGCGCCAGAAGCCTTTTTCGCCTTTCGGCTTTTAAGGATTTCTACGATTTCTTCCCACTCTTCAACTGAGCAGTCAGTTTCCCAATCCCCCGTAACCTTGTTCCCCTTATCATCAAGCATAATGTGATCAGGGGCCCAAAAGCGCTTACCGGACTTCTCCCGCTCGGCTTGCGGGATATACACCCGGTAGCCGCAGATTCGGGGATTTATAATTCGGTGCTCGACTGTTGAGTGAGAGATCGGGCGTTGCTTATCTCCGGATCGGGCCGTCTCAGACGGCTTCACTCCGGCGGCAATCCACTCCGCACGGATCGTGCCAATGAGTTTTCCGTTTCGGATATCTTCACGGGCCTGCCTCAGAAGGCCCGATTCAAATTCATCAAGCGTTTTGCCGTCATCTTTCCATCCGAAAGCACGGCGGCCGGCATGAACTTTTCCCTTGCGGGCAGAATCGAGATTCTTTCGCGCGGCCCGACGGGAAATGTCCGCAGAATACTTGTTCGCCACCGAGACATAGAGCCGGGCGTTAAATCGGCCATCGGGGTCCGAGAGATCAAAGTCTTGAGTGCATGTGGCGAAGACCAGTTTTCGGCGGCTAGTCTCATAAATGTCAATAAGCCGCTCAAGGTCACGCGGCTGACGTGCCACACGGTCAATGTTGTACGCCACTATGCCATCAAGAGCGCCGGATTGAAGATCCGTCAGAAGCTGCTCAAACGCCTTACGCTTTACACGTCGCTTGTAGGCGGAAGTGTCGTTGTCTTCGTAAATCTTCGTCAGGTGCCACTCACGGGCGCGGCTAAGCCCGGTGATGTCCTCTCCCTGCCTCAAGACGCCTTGGCGTCCGTCCCGGCCGTCCCCTAGCTCTCCGTCGTCCGACAACCGCGTGTAGCCAGCAACGTTCAGCACGCCGCCCCCCGCCTCTCCCCTGGTGGACTGGTGGACAGACAGTGTATCGGTCCAGGTGAGAGCCATTGCAACTACCCTTCTCAGACGGTGGGTGTTCCAGTCGTCTTCGGCCAGAAGAAGACGACCTTCCACTTGCCCTCGTAGGACTTGTGGTTGATGTCGGCGAAGGCGCTCGCGGCATCCAGGTCGACACAGGCCTTGAGGTCGAACTCGGGGAACTTGTCACCGATCGTGAGCACGTTCGCTTCTCCTGAAGTGAGATGAGGGGAGCTTTGTCCGGAATCCGGACACCGCTCACAGTTCCACATCGTGGACTGATCAGGGAAATAGCTACACTGGATGTGTCTGATCGGAGATTGTTATCAGTAACGAATCCCCCACGTCGCGGCCGGGTTCCCGCAGGAACGGCGGCACGAAGGCCGACCCGACTGTGGCGAGCGCCACAGTCCGCAGCCCGCGCACCCCGACCGTCGCCCAGCTGCGGGCCTTCGTCGCGGTGGCCGAGCACCGGCACTTCCGGGAGGCCGCCGCCGCCACCGGGACCAGCCAGCCCGCGCTGTCCGGGGCGGTCGCGGCGCTGGAGGAGTCGCTGGGCGCGCAACTGGTCGAGCGTACGACGCGCAAGGTGATTGTCACCCCATTGGGGGAGCGCGTGCACCAGCACGCCCGCCGGGTGCTCGCCTCGCTGCAGGCCCTCACCGAGGAGGTCGAGGCCGCCCGCCGCCCGTTCACCGGGCCGCTGCACCTGGGCGTCATCCCGACCGTCGCGCCGTACCTGCTGCCCACCGTGCTGCGGCTGGTCCGCGACCGCTTCCCGGACCTGGAGCCGCACGTCCACGAGGAGCGCACCCCCTCGCTGCTGGAGGGCCTGGCCGCCGGGCGGCTGGACGTCCTGCTGCTCGCGCTGCCGGCCGGCGGGACCTCGCCGACCAGGGACATCCCGCTGTTCGACGAGGACTTCGTCCTGCTCACCCCGCCCGCCCACCCGCTCGCCGGTCGGATCGACGTGCCGCGCGACGTGCTGCTCGACCTGGAGGTCCTGCTGCTGGAGGAGGGCCACTGCCTGCGCGACCAGGCGCTCGACATCTGCCGCGAGGTCGGCGCCGACCCGGCGGGCTCGACCACCCGGGCGGCCGGCCTGTCCACCCTGGTCCAGCTGGTCGCCGGCGGCCTCGGGGTGACCCTGCTGCCCGCCACCGCGCTGGACGTCGAGGCCGGGCGCACCGACCGGCTGGCCGCCGTCCGCTTCGCCGCCCCGGCGCCCGGCCGCCGGATCGGGCTGGCCGTCCGGCCGGGCTCGGCCCGCAGCGCCGAGTACGAGCGCTTCGCGGCCGCGCTGCGCGAGGTGCTGGTCGAGCTGCCGGTCCGGATCGTGTCCTAGGGCCAGTCCCGGCTCAGAGCCCGTCCTGGTCCCCGTGCCAGCCCGGCTCGGGGCGGGCGGCCGGGGTGCCCAGGCAGAGCCCGACCGTCGTGGCGACCAGCAGCTCCAGCGCCTCCAGGGTGTCCGGGGCGGGCCGGTCGCCGGGGTTGCGCAGGGTCAGGTGGCGGGCCGTCAGGCCGTCGAAGCCGCCGAGGAAGTGGACGGCGATCCGGCGGGCGGGCAGTGCCAGGGTCAGGCCGTGGGCGGCCGCGAGGGCGTCGAGCATCTCGACGGCGGTGCCCTCGATGTCGTGCTGCATCTCCAGCATGATCTCCCGCATGTCCGGGTCGCGCAGCGCCAGCGCCCCGAACTCGCTCAGCAGCACGCAGTGCCCGTGCTCGCCGGTGGCGGCCTCCCAGAGCGCCTGCACCAGGGTGCGGACCTGCTCGCCGAACGCGCCGTCGCCCGGGGAGGCGGCGCGCACCTCGCCGACGAAGTCGGAGGTCAGCCGCTCGACGATCGCCCGGTAGAGGTCCTTCTTGGTGCCGAAGGTGTAGTGCACCGTCGCCTGCGCCACGCCCAGCTCGGCCGCGATCGCGCGGGTGCTGCCGGCCGCGATCCCCTCCCTGGTCATCAGGTCGATGGCGGCCTGGACCAGTTGCGGTCGGCGTTCGGAGGCGGGGACGTGTGCCATCCCGCCAGGGTAGCGCCATGGTCGGGCAACTGCGTCGCACGATCTTGTCGGTCAACTTTGTCACCTGACAAAGTTCGGTCTACGGTGGGACGCGACCTGCCCTGACCGACCCGAGGGACCGCCGATGGCCACGTACCTGTACCGACTGGGCCGCTTCTGCTTCCGGCGACGGCGGGCCGTCGTCGCCGTCTGGATCGCCCTGCTCATCGCCGTCGGCGGGGCCGCGGGCGCCTTCGCCGGCAAGACCACCGACGAGTTCAAGGTCCCGGGCACCGAGGCGCAGGCCACCCTGGACCGGATCAAGGACACCTTCCCGGCGCAGGGCCACGGCTCCGCGCAGGTCGTCTTCGCCGCCGGCGCCCCCGGCGGCATCGGGACGCCCGAGGCGGGCCGGGCGGTCGGCGAGGCCGTCGCCCGGATGGCCCAGGTGCCGGGCGTGGCCGCGGTGCCCGACCCGTACGCCACCGGCGCGCTCTCGCCGGACGGGAAGGTCGCGATCGCCCTGGTCTCCTTCGACCACAAGCTCGCCGACGTCACCGACGGGCAGCGCGAGGCCGTGAAGGCCGCCGCCGAGCCGGCCCGCGCGGCCGGCCTGGAGGTGGCCTTCGGCGGCGACGCCTACAACACCATGGCCCAGATCGAGGGCGCCAGCGAGGCGATCGGCCTGGCGGTGGCCGGGGTGGTCCTGGTGGTCACCCTCGGCACGCTGGTCGCCGCCGGGCTGCCGCTGCTGACCGCGCTGGTCGGCGTCGGCGTGACGATGGCCGGCCTGCTGGCGCTCACCGGCTCCTTCGAGATCATCACCACCGCGCCGGTGCTGGCCCTGATGGTCGGCCTCGCGGTCGGCATCGACTACGCGCTGTTCATCCTCTTCCGGTACCGCCGCCACCTGGACGAGGGCCTGGTGCCGGAGGAGTCCGCCGCCCGGGCCACCGCGACCGCCGGCAGCGCCGTCGTCTTCGCCGGTCTGACCGTGGTCGTCGCGCTCGCCGGGCTCTCCGTCGCGGGCGTCCCCTTCCTCACCGTGATGGGCCTGGCCGCCTCCGCGGCCGTCGTGGTGGCCGTCCTGGTCGCGATCACGCTGCTGCCCGCCGTGCTGGGCTTCACCGGCCGGGCCATCGACCGGCTGCCGGTCTGGAAGCGGGCCCTGGCCACCAACGGCCGCACCACCCTGGGAGAGCGCTGGGGCCGCTTCGTGGTCCGCCGCCCGCTGCCCGTCCTGCTGGTCGGGCTGGCCGGACTGGGCGCCCTGGCGGTGCCCGCCGCGAGCCTGAACCTCGGCCTGCCGAGCGGCGGTTCGCAGGCCGCCGGGACGGACGCGCGCAAGGCGTACGACCTGGTGGGCGAGGGCTTCGGGCCGGGCTTCAACGCGCCGCTGGTGGTCGTGGTGGACGCCCACGGCGCGCCGCGGCCCGAGCAGGCGGTGCAGGGCGTGGCCGCGAAGCTCCAGACCCTCGACGGCGTGGCGACGCTGCTGCCGCCGACCGTCGACCAGGCGAGCGGCACCGCGCTGGTGACCGTCATCCCGCGGACCGGCCCGGACCACGAGGACACCAAGGCGCTGGTCAACGAGATCCGCGGCCAGAAGGCGGAGCTCAGGGCGGCGACCGGCGCGGACATCGCCGTCACCGGCACCACGGCCGCCAACATCGACGTCTCCACCAAGCTCGGCCAGGCGCTGCCGCCGTTCCTCGCGGTGATCGTCGGGATCGCGCTGGTGCTGCTGGCGCTGGCGTTCCGCTCGGTGCTCGTCCCGCTCAAGGCGGTGGCCGGCTTCCTGCTCAGCATCACCGCCTCGCTCGGCGCGGTGGTCGCGGTCTACCAGTGGGGCTGGCTGGACGGGCTGATCGACGTGCCCAAGGTCGGGCCGGTGGTGAGCTTCGTGCCGATCCTGCTGATCGGCGTGCTGTTCGGACTGGCGATGGACTACGAGCTGTTCCTGGTCTCCGGGATGAAGGAGCAGCACGTCCACGGGGCGGCGCCGCGCGAGGCGGTCGTCGGCGGGGTGAAGAACGGGGCCCGGGTGGTCACGGCGGCCGCGCTGATCATGGTGGCGGTGTTCGGCTCGTTCGTCTTCGGCCACGACCCGATCGTCCAGCCGATCGGCTTCGCCCTCGCGGTGGGCGTGCTGGTGGACGCCTTCGTGGTGCGGATGGCGCTGGTGCCGGCCGCGATGGCGCTGTTCGGCCGGGCCGCCTGGTGGTTCCCGAAGCGGCTGGAGAAGGTCGTGCCGAAGGTCGACATGGAGGGCGAGCAGCTGATCGCCGAGCTGGAGAAGGGGCCGGCGCGGGAGCCCGCCCGGGTCTGAGACCCGGGGGCAGTCCGGGCGTCCGGCGGGACCCGTTCCCGCCGGGCGCCGTCAGGTCTGGACGGGCAGCCGCTGCTCGAACCAGACCACCTTGCCGGTGCCCAGCCTGGTCGCGCCCCAGCGGTCCGCGCACCGGGCGACTATCTGCAGCCCGCGCCCGCGTTCGTCCTCCGGCCCGGTGCGGCGCGGGCGCGGCAGCAGCGGGCTGTCGTCGCCGACCTCGCAGCGCAGCCGGGTGGTGCGCACCAGGCTCAGGGTGACCGGCCGGGTCGCGTGCTGGACGGCGTTGGTCACCAGCTCGCTGACCATCAGCTCGGTCGCCTCGCTGAGCTCGTCCAGCCCCCAGCGGCGCAGCGTGTGCGCGGCCAGCCGGCGGGCCCGGCCCGGCGTCTCGTTGCGCGGCTGGAGGTACCAGTGCGCGACGTCCCCGGCCGGGATGCCGTCGAAGCAGGCGCCGAGCAGCGCGATGTCGTCGCCCCGGTCGCCGGGCGGCAGGATCCGCAGCGCCTCCTGGCACAGCTGCTCGGGGGACTGCCAGCGGGCGGCGGCGATCCGGGCGCGCAGCACCTCCAGGCCGTCGCTGATCGGGCGGGTGCGGGTCTCCACCAGGCCGTCGGTGAACAGCAGCAGCGCCGAGCCGGGCGGCGCGGGCAGTTCGACGGAGTTGAAGTCCACCCCGCCGACGCCGATCGGCGCCCCGGAGTCCAGCTCGACCAGCTCGGCGGTGCCGTCCGGGCGGACCAGCACCGGCGGGACGTGCCCGGCGTTGGCCATCACCACCCGGTTGGCGATCGGGTCGTACACCGCGTAGACGCAGGTGGCCAGGTGCTGTTCGCGGCCGAGCCGCTGGGCCTGCTCGTCCAGGTGGTAGAGCACCTCGTGCGGCGGCAGGTCGAGGGCGGCCAGGGTCTGGGCGCTGGTGCGCAGCTGGCCCATGATGGCGGCCGAGGTGAGCGAGTGGCCCATCACGTCGCCGACGATCAGGGCGACCCGGTTGCCGGGCAGCGGGACGGCGTCGTACCAGTCCCCGCCGACCTGCGCGCCGCGCTCGCCGGGCAGGTAGCGCTGGGCGATCCGGACGCCGTGCGACTGCGGCAGGCGCAGCGGCAGCATGCTGCGCTGGAGCTCGTTGGCGATCTCCCACTCGCGGGCGTAGCGCAGCGCGGTGTCCACGGCCAGCCCGGCCTGGGTGGCGAGGTGCGCCGCGGTCGCGGTGTCCGCGGCGTCGAAGACCGGGCGGCCGGTGCGTTCGGGAGGGCGGCGGATCAGTATCAGCAGCCCGAGCACGGCCTTGCGGCCGCGCAGCGGCAGGGCGAGGACGGAGGTGCCGGCGGCCAGCCGGGCCACCCCGCGGGTGCCGTACAGCTCGCGCAGCAGCGTCTCGGCGCGCTCGGCGGAGGGGGTGCCGAGGACGGCGGGGTCGGCGGGGCGGCGGCTCAGCAGGGCGTGGGCGAGCGCCCCGCCGCGGGTCACCGGGGTGGCCGGGCCGCCGTCGGCGGTCGAGCGGGCGCCGTAGCGGGAGCGGCGCCGGTCGTCCATGCCGCTCGGGCGGCCGCGGCGGCCGATCCGGGTGCCGGTGCTGTGGTGTATCCGCAGCTCCTCCGGGAACCCGGGTTCGCGTTCGACGTTGGGCAGCGGGTCGCGCAGGTGGATGACGGCGGCGTCGGCGAGCGTCGGGACCAGCACCCGGCCGATGTTGCGCAGTGTCGCGGCGAGGTCGAGGGCGCTGTTGATCCGCCGGGTCGCCGAGTCGAGGTACGCCAGGCGGTCCGCCATCTCGGTGCGCTCCGGTCGTGCGCCCGTCCGTCGCGCGGCGGCCGGGGCCGCTGCCGGGGCCGGGACCGGGGCCGCCGTCAGGCCCGGGGCCGGCGGTGTCGGGCCCGCTGTCGCGGCCGGGACCTGGCGGCGCTGGCCCGGGACGGCGGGCGGCTGCTCCGCCTCGGTCTTGAGCTGGTCGCGCACGGCTGCCTGTCCTGGATTCGGTGTGGTCGGTGAGCTGTTCTGTTGCGTCGGCCACGGGTGCGGCCGGTCCTGTCCCGGTTCGATCAGCCGACGCGTCGACAGCACAGGAACAGCTGTTCCTCCGGCGGCAGCGAGGTACTGGCCGGTGCGTACGGATGCCCCGAGCACTCCTCGACGGCGAAGCCGGCCGAGACCAGAACCCGCTCCAGATCCTCCCTCAGATACCCACTGATCCGCAGCTCTCTGCCAAGGAACGGAAGCGGAACGTGATCCAGGTCCGCCTCGACCATACCGAGCGCCAGCAGTCCGGCCGGCCGCAGGAGTTCGCGCAGCTGCCCCAGCACGGTCGGGATCTCGTCCTGCGGCAGCAGGATCAGCGAGAAGAACGCGGTGATCGCGGCGAAGCGGCCCCGGCCCTCCGACCCCAGGTCGGGGGCGTTCCAGACCCGGTCCGCCCGCTCGGTGGCCAGATCGTACAGGTCGATCCGATGGAACACTGGCGCAAACCCGCCCGGGAAGACGGTCCGCCGGGCCAGCGTCAGCATCCCGTCGGAGAGGTCCGCGCCGGTCACCCGCAGACCGGCCGCGGCCAGCTGGCGGACGGTCGGGTCACCGGTGCCGCAGCCGACGTCCAGCACCCGGGCGCCCGGTTCGAGCTCGGCGACCAGCCGACGGCCGCAGGCCAGCTGGCCGTCCTTGGCCGGGAAGGCCTCGCCGTACCCGGCGCCGATGGTGTCGAAGGCGACCGCCTGCAGCGCCCGGGCCGCCCGCCGCCGCCGTACCTCGGGCTCGTCGTCGCCGGCGTCCTCGCCGACGGGGAACGGGTCGGATATCTGTCCGGTCGTCACGTTGCGAGGCACCCTTCCACCCGTGGCCTCCGGTGGCTCCTCCGCGGCCCCGGGGGCCGCTGCCGGTGGCGGTACGTCACGCTCTCCGCACCACACGGACGGACTGCACCCCGACGCGTTTCCGGCCGACACTCGTGTGCGTACTGGCATCTGAGAATATGCGTGATCACTGCGCCATGGGGTCCGTTTCCGGCCAACTCGCCGTGCTTGGGCCGTTGTGGCCCGGGTTGCGGAAGCACGAGGGTGCGGACGGGGTTGTGCGCGCGGCCCCGCACGCCGGACGATGCGCCCGGGGAAGGTCGATGACCTGCGGTTTTGTCCATCCGCGGGCTGACTATCGGACGTTTATCGAACGTCAATCGGCGCGGTGCACAGTGGAGTCCAGCGCCGGGGAAGCGTTGAGGGCGCTCCCGCAGCCGGGGGGCTGCGGGGGCGCCGACGCGCGGAACGGGGGAGGTTGTCCGTGGGGGAGCGGAAGCCTTACGGCGCGGGGGGAGAGAAGGGCTCGGTGTGCTGCTGGGAGATGAGGTCCGCCACGGGGGAGGCCTCAGGCACACCGAGCCGTGTGAAGATCGCATGGGCCTCTTGGAGGCAGGCGAGTCCACGAGCCGGCTGGGCGAGCGCCAACAGGGCCTCGCCCAGTGCGGCGTTCGCCAGGCCCTGGCAGTAGGCGGAGTCCATCTCCTGCCCGAGCGCCAGTGACTCGCCGGCGGCCGAGGCCGCCTCGGCGTGCTGGTCGGCGACGAGCAGGGCGGAGGCCAAGCGGGCCAGGGTGAAGCCCTCCCAGAGGGGGTTCTGCTGCGACCGGTAGAGCCGGTGCGCCTCCCGCAGGTGCGGGACGGCCTCGCCGCCGGCGAGCACCACGCCCAGCTGGTAGAGGGTCTGGGCGAGCAGCGGGCCGCTGTTGGACTGCCGCGCGGCGGCGACGCCCTCGCCGGCCGACCGGATCGCCGTCTCGGTCATGCCGAGCCGGTGCTGCACCCGGGCCATGTTGCTGACGACCCGGGCCTCCAGGATCGGCGCGGCCACGGCCCGGCTGGTGGCACGGGCCTGTTCGAGGAACTGCAGGGCCTCGGCCGGCCGGTTGCCGAGGTTCAGGATCACGCCCAGCATGTTGGCGGTGGCCAGCAGCAGGAAGGTCGGCTCGTCCGGGGCCTGGTGCTCCAGGCTCCGGCGGAAGGACTGCTCGGACCCCTGGAAGTCGCTGGTGACGGACTGCAGGGTGCCGAGGGCGACGTGGACCCGGGCGAGCGCGGCGCGGTCGCCGCAGCGCTCCGCCTCGCCGCCGATGGTCTCCAGGATCTGCCGCCCCTGAGGGCCGTGGGTGGGGTCCGGGCCGAGACCGTACAACAGGATCATCAGGTCCATCGCCGCGTGCCGTGAGGCGCGGGGGCCGTCCGCCGCCGCGGCCGCGGCGCTGAGCAGCAGGGCGCCCTCGGTCCGGAGCCAGTCCTGGGCGGAGCCGCTGGTCGGCAGGCCGATCCCGGCCGAGACGGGGGTGGTGAGCAGCTCGGGCAGCGGATCGTCCGGCTCGATGAGCTGGGTCGCGGTGCGGAGGGTCGGGATCAGCAGGTCGAGCAGCCGTCGGACGGCGCGCTCCTGCTCCTCGGTGTCGCCGATCCGCTCGTTCTGCCGCTGGGCGTAGAGCCGGAGCAGGTCGTGGTACCGGTAGCGGCCGGGCGTGAAGCACTCCAGCATGTTCGCCTCGACCAGCGCCTCGGCGAGGTCCTCGGCGGTGTACTCGTCCACCCCGAGCAGCGCGGCGGCGGACGCCAGCGGGATGTCGGGGGAGTCGATCAGGGCGAGCAGCCGAAAGGCGCGGGCCTCGGGTACGGACAGCTGTCCGTACCCGAGCCCGATGGTGGTCTCGACGGCGAGGTTGCCGAGCTGGAGCTCGTCCAGGCGACGGCGCTGGTCGGCTAACCGACTGGCCAGGTCGGAGACGCTCCACCGCGGCCGGCTGGCCAGCCGGGCGGCGGCGATGCGGACCGCCAGCGGCAGGAAGCCGCAGGCGGTGACGACCGCCATGGCCGCCTCCGGCTCGGCGGCGACCCGCTGCTCCCCGACGATGGCCGAGAACAGCGCCAGCGCCTCCTGCGGGGTCAGCTCCTCGACGTCGAACAGCTGGGCGCCGGGGATGCCGGCCAGCCGGGACCGGCTGGTGGCGAGCACCGCGCAGCCGGAGACCCCGGGGATGAGCGGTCGGATCTGGTCGGCGTCGCGCGCGTTGTCCAGCAGGATCAGCATCCGCCGGCTGGCGAGCAGCGAGCGGTAGAGGGCGGCGCGCTGCTCCAGCGAGTCGGGGCTCTCGGTGACGCCGAGCGCGTGCAGGAAGTCGCCCAGGACGCCCACCGGGTCGGCGGGCGAGGCACCGGCTCCGCGCAGGTCGACGTACAGCTGCCCGTCCGGGAACTCGGCGCGGACGCGGTGGGCGACGTGCACGGCGAGGGTGGTCTTGCCGACCCCGCCGATCCCGGCCAGCGAGGTCACCACCACGGCCTGGCCGGTGGCGTTCATCAGGACCGTCGAGAGGTCGCCCACCAGCTCGGTGCGACCGCTGAAGTCCGAGACGTCCGCCGGGAGTTGGGCCGGAGGCGCGGCCGGACCCTCCTCGCGGGCGGCCGGAGCGGACACCGCGGGAGGGGCCAGGTCGGGATCGGCGGCGAGGATGCGGGTGTGCATCGCGGACAGCCCCGCGCCGGGTTCGACTCCGAGCTCCTCGATCAGCAGCTTGCGGGTGTCGGTGTAGACACCGAGCGCCTCGGCCTGGCGGCCGCAGCGGTACAGCGCCAGCATCAGCAGTTCGCGCAGCCGCTCGCGCAGCGGGTGCTCGGCCGTCAGGTTGTTGAGCTCGCCGACGATCTCGGCGTGCAGGCCGATGTCGAGCGCGGCGGCGCACAGCTCCTCCGCGGCGGCCACCTGGCGTTCGGCCAGCCGGAGCCGCTGGGCGTCGGCGTAGGGGCCCGGGATGCCGGTGAGCGGACGGCCGCTGAACAGGTCCAGCGCCCGCACCAGGAGACGGTGTGCCTCGCGCTTGTCGCCGGTGGTCCGGGCGGCCGCGGCCTCGCCGGCGAGCCGCTCGAAGACCGTCAGGTCGAGGGCCTCGCCCGGGATGCGCAGCGCGTAGCCGTCGGCGACCGAGACCAGCAGCTCGGCGGGCCGGCGCACCTCGCGCCGGGGCTCGATGACGGAGCGCAGGCGGGAGACGTACGTGCGCAGCGCCGCCACCGCCTGGGCCGGGGGCCGCTCGCCCCAGAGCGCGTTCACGAGGTCCTGGGTGGTGACCGGGCGTCCGGAGTGCAGCAGGAGCGTGGTCAGAACGGCTTGTTGCTGGGGGGATCCGAGGGACAGGGGTTTCCCGTCGAGCCAGGCCTGGACCGGACCGAGGACTTGGAAGCGCAGCGCAGGGTTCTGCGGCGTCTCCAGAAACTCCATGAAGTCCCCCGATGGCCTGTGGTGTCGATTCCGTGAAAGGGCGCTCGGCGGTCCGCCGCGGTGGTTCAGCTTAGGCGGACGCCCGACTCTGCCGGACGGTGCCGCAAGCCGCACGATGTTTATCGGACATTTAATCAACCCTACGATACTGTCCGCGCGCCCGTGCCACAGAGGTCGGGCTGAAGACAATTGATGACCGAAAGGCGGCCTCCCAATGGCCAACGACCAGAGCGAGACCCCGGCGCCGTCCACGCCCGAGAACGCGGCGAAGACCGAGGCCCCGGCCGCCGCTGTGGAGGCGGGCAAGGCTGTGGAGGGCGCGGTGACCGCGTCCTCGAACCCGACCGAGTACACGGCGCCGACCGACGCGGAGAAGGACGCGTTCGAGAACGCCGCCTTCGGTGACGAGGGCCAGTACATCGAGGAGCCCGACCACCGGGCCGGTGGCAAGCCGGGCGGCCCGTACGAGCCGGAGACCCTCGTCGGCGGCCACCCGTAAGCCGTTCCGACCGTGCGCCCCCGTGCCCCCGTCCGGGCGCGGGGGCGCTGTTGGTTATGCGCGCGCCAATTCGTGTGCGGGTGCATCGCGGTGGCCGATTCCCGCCCATGGTGCACGCATGGTGACCGGCGTTATCCGTAACGTGCCCGGCGTCGGGCGCCGCGCGTTCCGGAATTCCGGATTCACCAGGGGGATTGCCTGGTCCTGATTGTTGTGGTTTGCGTGGATTTTTCCGCAATTCCCGATGCCGATCTCAATCAGCCGAATCGCGGGTCTCGGGCGCGGGGGCGACGTGGTGCGGTTCCGCGGCCCATTCCCGGCCGCCGCCCTCGGGGCGCAGGTAGTGCTCGCCGCCGATGGTGTCCATGTAGATGCCGGTGCGTCCGGTCCTCCGGTCGAGGACGAGTTCACCCACGTGGGGCCGGTAGGCCGGGGCGTTGCGCTGTCGGGTGCTCACCGTGCTGCTCCTCGCTCTGGTCGGCGACTGGCCAGCATCTCTAGAGAAGCTAATATCTCTAGAGATGTCAACGGTCGTATCTCCTTACCGGCGACCGCGGGCACGCCTACGATTTGTCCCAGGCAGAGGGAGCGGCGATGACCGGCAGCAATGGCGACAAGCAGCCCAAGTACCAGCGGATCGCCGAAGCGCTGAAGGAGGCCATCGACACCGGCCGGTACCGCGCGGGCGACCGCCTGCCCGGCGAGAACGACCTCATGGACGAGTACGGTGTGGCCCGGATGACCGCCCGCCAGGCGCTGGGCGTGCTGCAGAGCGAGGGCATCGCCGAGGCCCGGCGCGGCGCCGGGGTGTTCGTCCGGGACTTCCGGCCGCTGCGCCGGCGCGGCATCCAGCGGCTGGCGCAGGGGCAGTGGGGGTCCGGCCGGTCGATATGGTCGGCGGACATCGACAACCGCAGCCTGGTGGTCGACCAGGTGTCCGTCACCGAGCGGGGCGCGCCCGAGCACGTGGCCCGGGTGCTCGGGGTCGACCCGGGCGCTCCGATGTGCGTGCGGCACCGCCGCTTCGTCCTGGACGGCAAGCCGGTGCTGCTCTCGACCTCCTACCTGCCCGCCGTGCTGGTCTCCGGCACCGCCATCACCCGCGAGGACACCGGCCCCGGCGGCACCTACGCCCGGCTCGCCGAGATCGGCGCCAAGCCCGTGCACTTCCGCGAGGAGGTCCGCTCCCGGATGCCCGGCGCCGACGAGTCCGCCCGCCTGGAGCTGTCCGCCGGCACCCCGGTCATCCTGATCTGCCGCACCGCCTTCGCCGACGAGGGCCAGGTCGTCGAGCTCAACGAGATGATCCTGGACGCCGCCTCCTACGTCCTGGAGTACGACTTCGACGCCTGAGCGCCGCCGGCAGGAGCGCGGGGGCGGCGCCGGGAACGCCACCGCCCCGGGCGCGGGGCGGCCGGGGCGGTTCGGGGGCGTGCGGGGTGCTGCCGCGCGCGGGGTTACTCCTTGGAGCGGACGCGCAGGCTGGTGATCAGCGGGCCCTCGGTGGTCTCGCGGAAGAAGTCGTTGCCCTTGTCGTCGACGACGATGAAGGCCGGGAAGTCCTCGACCTCGATGCGCCAGACCGCCTCCATGCCGAGCTCGGCGTACTCCAGCACCTCGACCTTCTTGATGCAGTCCTGGGCGAGGCGGGCGGCCGGGCCGCCGATCGAGCCGAGGTAGAAGCCGCCGTGCTGGGCGCAGGCGTCGGTGACCTGCTTGCTGCGGTTGCCCTTGGCGAGCATGACCATCGAGCCGCCGGCCGCCTGGAACTGGTCGACGTAGGAGTCCATCCGGCCGGCCGTGGTGGGGCCGAAGGAGCCGGAGGCGTAGCCCTCGGGGGTCTTGGCCGGGCCCGCGTAGTAGACCGGGTGGTCCTGGAGGTACTTGGGCATGCCCTGGCCGGCGTCCAGGCGCTCCTTGATCTTGGCGTGGGCGATGTCGCGGGCGACCACCAGGGTGCCGGTGAGCGAGAGCCGGGTCTTCACCGGGTACTTGGAGAGTTCGGCGCGGATCGCGGACATCGGCTGGTCGAGGTCGACGCGCACCACGTCGTCGTCCAGGTGCTCGTCGGTGGTGTCCGGCAGGTACTTCGCCGGGTCGGTCTCCAGCTGCTCCAGGAAGACGCCCTCGGCGGTGATCTTGCCGAGCGCCTGGCGGTCGGCGGAGCAGGAGACCGCCATCGCGACCGGCAGCGAGGCGCCGTGGCGGGGCAGGCGGACCACGCGCACGTCGTGGCAGAAGTACTTGCCGCCGAACTGGGCGCCGATGCCGATCTTCTGGGTCAGCTCGGTGACCTTGGCCTCCAGCTCCAGGTCGCGGAAGCCGTGGCCGGTCTTGGCGTCGCCCGAGGTCGGCAGGTTGTCCAGGTAGTGCGCCGAGGCGTACTTGGCGGTCTTCAGCGCGAACTCGGCGCTGGTGCCGCCGATCACGATGGCCAGGTGGTACGGCGGGCAGGCCGCGGTGCCCAGCGAGCGGATCTTCTGCTCCAGGAACGAGAGCATGCTCGCCTCGTTCAGGATGGCCTTGGTCTCCTGGTACAGGTACGACTTGTTGGCGGAGCCGCCGCCCTTGGCCATGAACAGGAACTTGTACGCGTCGCCGTCGGTGGCGTACAGCTCGATCTGGGCCGGCAGGTTGTTGCCGGTGTTCTTCTCGTCCCACATGGTCACCGGGGCCATCTGGGAGTACCGCAGGTTGAGCTTGGTGTAGGCGTCGTACACGCCGCGCGCGATGGCGGAGTCGTCGCCGCCGGAGGTCAGCACGTTCTGGCCGCGCTTGCCCATGACGATCGCGGTGCCGGTGTCCTGGCACATCGGGAGGATGCCGCCGGCCGAGATGTTGACGTTCTTCAGCAGGTCGAGCGCGACGAAGCGGTCGTTGGGGCTGGCCTCCGGGTCGTCCAGGATGCGGCGCAGCTGGGCGAGGTGGGCGGGGCGCAGGTAGTGCGAGATGTCGTGCATCGCCTCGGCCGTCAGCAGCCGCAGCGCCTCGGGCTCGACCTGGAGGAAGGTGCGACCGCCGGCCTCGAAGGTGGAGACGCCCTCGGAGGTGAGCTTGCGGTACGGGGTCGGGTCAGCGCCCAGGGGGAGCAGGTCGCTGTACTCGAAGTCTGGCGTGGGAGCCATCGGGGCGGTCCTTAGGGGTCCAGTGGTGCGGCTGCGTCGGCGAAGCACCATCCAGGGTAGGACCCGCCGGAAGTCGGCATGCGGACAGGGCAGCCTTGCGTGACCGGGCTCACTCGCGCAGGAGTGCGAGCGACTAGGCTGACCCCGTGGACAACTCGCCGTCGCACGACGATTCGGGGCAGCCGCCGGTGCCGGTGCCCGTACCGATGACCAAACCCGAACCCAAGTCAGAGAGCAGACCCGAACTCAGGCCCGAGGCCGGGGCCGCGGCGCGGCCGCACGCGCCGGCCGCGGAGGCGGAGCTGCGCGTCTCCGACGCCGACCGCGAGAAGGTCGCGGAGCTGCTGCGCGACGCCTACGCCGAGGGGCGCCTGGACGCGGACGAGCACGCCGAGCGGATCGAGGCCGCGTACGCCTCGAAGACCTTCGGCGACCTCGCGCCGCTGACCCGGGACCTGCCGGCCCGCCCGCTGTCCTTCGAGAAGCAGCCGTTGAGCGCCCCGCAGGGGCCGCCGCCGCAGCAGCCGGCGCGCCAGGAGGCCCCGACGGTGGTGGCGATCTTCGGCGGCGCGTCCCGCAAGGGCCGCTGGCGGGTGGGCTCGCACCTGAGCGCCTTCACCGCGTTCGGTGGCGTGGACATCGACCTGAGCGACGCCGTGTTCGAGTCCCCCGAGGTGGAGATCACGGTGACGGCGATCTTCGGCGGGGTCCAGATCCGGGTCCCGGAGAACGTGAGCCTCCAGGGGTCCGGCATCGGCATCTTCGGCGGTTTCGACGTCCGCGAGCAGACCGCGGCGGACCCGTACGCTCCGGTTGTCCGGGTCAAGGGCCTTGCGCTGTTCGGCGGTTGCGAGGCCAAGCCGCGCCGCGGCAAGAAGCTGAAGGAGTGGGTGCGCCGTCAACTCGGCACCGACTGACCGCCGTTGACCTGCACAGTGCCCGGCCGGGAGCCAACTACCGGCCGGGCACTCGGCGTTGCGGCCAGTGCTCTGCGTAGTCGATTGCGTGCAGTGTGCATGAATCGCGGCCGAGCGGGGTAGTTCCTTCCGCACATCGCTTCTTGGACGGCTGCGCACCGGAGGCGGCCGAGCGGCCGTGCCGGGGTTGGACAGCGGGGGCTCGCAGCCGGCGGGGGAGCGAGGGGTCCCCGTGTCCGAGAGCCTCGTCAGGAGTACGGCCGTGCTGCATCCGATCGAGTCCCGCACCACCTCGCCAGTCGCCGCCGCGCAGGTCCTGGAGCGCCGCCCCGGCGTCCGGCCGCAGCCGCAGCCCCCGGGTGGCCCGGCGGGTTCCCCCGCGGGCGAGGACAATCCCTGGCACACCGGTGCCGCGTGTCGGCGGGACGAGGTGGGGCTGTTCTTCGCGCCCTCCAAGGAGCCGACGGCGGCCCGGCTGTCGCGCGAGGAGCAGGCCAAGCAGGTCTGCGCCCGCTGCCCGGTGCTGCTGGAGTGCCGCGAGCACGCGCTGGCCCAGCCGGAGCCGTACGGGGTCTGGGGCGGGCTGACGGCCGCCGAGCGGCGGGTGGTGCTGGCCCGGCGCCGCCGCCGGGACGCGGAGCTGCGCGAGGCGGCCCGGGTGACGGCGGCCGGTCGGCGCCGGATAGCCGGGTGAGGGCGGGCCCGAGAGCGGGAGGACGGTGCGCCGCGGCCCCGGGGGAGGGGGATTCCGCCGGGGCCGCGAAGCGCGTCGCCGTGGGGCCCGGCAGGCGGTAGCCCGGTCCGTCGGGCTACCGCCTACCGGGCTCAGTTGGCGCGGTCGAAGTCGATCGCGCTGTACGCCCGCAGCTTCGAGAGCTTGTGGGTGGAGTTGATCTCGCGGATGGTGCCGCTCTTGGAGCGCATCACCAGCGAGCTGGTGGTGGCGGTCTCCGAGCGGTAGTGCACGCCGCGCAGCAGCTCGCCGTCGGTGATGCCGGTGGCGACGAAGAACACGTTCTCGCCGCTGACCAGGTCGTCCGTGGTGAGCACCCGGTCCAGGTCGTGGCCGGCGTCCAGGGCCTTCTGCCGCTCGGCGTCGTCCTTGGGCCACAGCCGGCCCTGGATCACGCCGCCCATGCACTTCATCGCGCAGGCCGCGATGATGCCCTCCGGGGTGCCGCCGACGCCCATCAGCAGGTCGACGCCGGTGCCCTCGCGGGCGGCCATGATGGCGCCGGCCACGTCGCCGTCCGAGATGAACTTGATCCGGGCGCCCGCCTCGCGGATCTCCCGGACCAGGCCGTCGTGGCGCGGGCGGTCGAGCACCACGACGGTGACGTCCTCGACGGCGCTGCCCTTGGCCTTGGCGACCCGGCGGATGTTGACCGCCGCCGGGGCGGTGATGTCGACGAACTCGGCCGCCTCCGGTCCGGCCACCAGCTTGTCCATGTAGAACACGGCGCTGGGGTCGAACATGGTGCCGCGGTCGGCGACGGCCAGCACGGCCACCGCGTTGTTCATGCCCTTGGCGGTCAGCGTGGTGCCGTCCACCGGGTCGACCGCGACGTCGCACTCGGCGCCGGTGCCGTCGCCGACCCGTTCGCCGTTGTAGAGCATCGGGGCTTCGTCCTTCTCGCCCTCGCCGATGACGACGACGCCGTTCATCGAGACGGTCGAGACGAGGGTGCGCATCGCCTTCACGGCGGCGCCGTCCGCGCCGTTCTTGTCACCCCGGCCGACCCACCGGCCGGCGGCCATCGCGGCCGCCTCGGTGACCCGGACGAGTTCGAGCGCGAGGTTCCGGTCCGGAGCCTCGGGCGCGACCTCCAGGGCACTGGGAAGCTGGTGCGGGTACTGCGTGGACATCGTCGTTACCTCTCTGTACGCGACGACCAGTGAGCGCCCGACTACTGCCAGGTCGAACGCCGTGGTGAGGGTATTGCGATCGTATCTGCCCACGAGATGACTGTCTGTGGCGCGGGTCGCTGCTCTGTGGCGGAAAACGCCTGTTCATCCCGTTTCACCCGGACGTGAATACCCCTGGTGACCGCCCCGGGATGTGGATGAGTCACCATGTGGGGGTGGCAGCAGACAACAAGGGCATGAGGGGTCGGCAGACCGTACGGGACATGGTCCTGTCGATGCTGGTGGTCGGTTTCGTCGTCTGGATCGGGTACCTGTTCCTCCCGCACGACGCCAACGGCGACCCGGTGCACGAGGTCGCGTACAAGGTGGAGACCTCCACCGCCAGGCGTGCGGCGCCGTACCCGGTGCTCTCCCCGGAGGGGCTGTCCGACAAGTGGCGGGCCACCTCGGTCAGCTACAAGCCGGCCGACCAGAACAACGGCAGGGGCAACGCCTGGCACCTGGGCTTCGTGACCCCCTCCGGCCAGTACGCGGCGGTCGAGCAGAGCGACGTGCCGCGCGACTCCCTGCTGGCCGCCTACGTGACGGGCGCCAAGCCGGACGGCACCGCCGAGGTGGCCGGCCGCGCCTGGGAGCGCGTGCAGGGCGAGAAGGCCCGCGCGCTGACCGTGCAGACCGGCCCCGGGACCACCCTGCTCACCGGCACCGCCTCCTACGAGGAGCTGACCGAACTGGCGCAGGCGCTCAAGTAGCCCGCCCCCGTTCCACCCCGCCCGGCACGCGCCGGAGCACCCTGGACGACGCCGAAGGGCCCCGCACCGGACGAACCGGTGCGGGGCCCTTGCGCGCGGGGCGGATCAGACGGTGGTGACGACCTCGTCGTAGGCCAGGCGCGGCGAACGCGGGAACCAGGCGTCGTCGCCCGGCTTGCCGATGTTGACCACGGCCAGCACCGAGTGCTCGCCGTCGCCGAAGAACTCCTTGTTGATGCCCTCGGCGTCATAGCCGGTCATCGGGCCGGCGGCCAGGCCGGCGGCGCGCACGCCGATGATGAAGTACGCGGCCTGCAGGGCGCCGTTCAGCTTGGCGGACTGCTCACGGACGCTGCGCTCCGAGAAGAAGACGTCCTTGGCCTGCGGGAAGTGCGGGAACTGGGTCGGCAGCTCCTCGTGGAACTCGTTGTCCGCGGCGAGGACGGCGACCAGCGGGGCGGCGGCGGTCTTGGCCTTGTTGCCGTCCGCGAGGTGCTGGACGAGGCGCTCGCGGCCCTCGGCCGAGCGGACCAGGACGACGCGCAGCGGCTGCTGGTTGAAGGCGGTCGGGCCGTACTTGACCAGCTCGTAGATGGCCTGGACCTGCTCCTCGGTGACCGGCTCGTCGGTGAAGGTGTTCGCGGTGCGGGCCTCGCGGAACAGCAGGTCCTGGGCGGCGGCGTCGAGTACCAGGGCGTCGGTGGTCATGCTTCTGCACCTCATGCGAAAGGGGGTTCGTCGGTATGATCGGCCGCAGCCGGTCACTTCATCCAACATAGGTGAAGTTTCAACGATTCCCCAAGCGAATGTGACCTGCCTCACTCCCCGCCCGGGCCCGCGCCCTCCTCGGCGGCCAGGGCGGCGTCCAGCCGGGCCCGGGCGCCGTCCAGCCAGCGCTGGCACACCTTCGCCAGCTGCTCGCCGCGCTCCCACAGGGCCAGCGACTCCTCCAGCGACGTCCCGCCGTTCTCCAGCTGCCGGACGACGTCCAGCAGCGCGTCCCGGGCGTGCTCGTAGCCCAGCGCGTCGTCCGGGTTCGGCGCCGCCGCGTCCTGCTGCTCCTGCTGCTCTGCCATGCGTGCCAGCGTAGGGGGTGCGGGTGACAGCGTCAGCCCGCGTCGGCCGCCGTGACGTCGAAGCCGCCGCCCGCCACCCGGGCATGCAGCCCCTCGCCGGGCGCGACCTGCGCCGGGTCGGTCACCACCGTGCCGTCCGCCCGCTGGAGCACCGCGTAGCCGCGCTCCAGGGTGGCCGCCGGGGAGAGCGCCACCACCCGGGCCAGGGTGTGGCCGAGGTCGCTCTGCGCGTGGTCCAGCCGGTGCCGCAGGGTGCGCCGGGCCCGCTCCAGCAGGCCGTCCACCTCCTGCCCGCGCCCGTCCAGCATCCGGTGCGGGGCGGCCAGCGCCGGGCGGCTGCGCACCCCGTCCAGTCCGTGCTGCTCGCGGTCGACCCGGGACAGCACGTGCCGGCGGGCGCGGTCGCGCAGCTGACGGACCTTGGCCAGTTCCTCGCCGACGTCCGGAACCACCCGTTTGGCCGCATCGGTCGGGGTGGAGGCGCGCAGGTCGGCCACGAAGTCCAGCAGCGGCTGGTCGGGCTCGTGCCCGATCGCGCTCACCACCGGCGTACGGGCGGCCGCGACCAGCCGCACCAGCCCCTCGTCCGAGAACGGCAGCAGGTCCTCCACGCTGCCGCCGCCGCGGGCCACGATGATCACGTCCACCTCGGGGTGCTCGTCCAGCTCCCGCACCGCCGCGCTCACCCGCTCCACCGCGCTGACCCCCTGCACCGGGACGTTGCGCACCTCGAAGCGGACGGCCGGCCAGCGCCGCCGGGCGTTCTCCAGCACGTCGCGCTCGGCGGCCGAGTCGCGCCCGGTGACCAGCCCGACGCACTGCGGCAGGAACGGCAGCGGCCGCTTGCGCTCGGCCGCGAACAGGCCCTCCCCGGCGAGCCGCCGCTTCAGCTGCTCCAGCCGGGCCAGCAGCTCGCCGAGGCCCACCGGGCGGATCTCCGAGGCACGCAGCGACAGCTGCCCGCGCGCCGCGTACCACTCCGGCTTGGCGTGCACGACGACCCGCGCGCCCTCCTGCACCACCTCCGCGACCTGGTCGAACACCGAGCGGAAGCAGGTCACCGTGAGCGACACGTCGGCCTGCGGGTCGCGCAGGGTCAGGAACACCACGCCCGCGCCGGGGCGCCGGCTGAGCTGGGTGATCTGCCCCTCCACCCAGACCGCGCCGAGCCGGTCGACCCAGCCGCCGATCAGCGCGGAGACCTTGCCGACCGGGAGCGGCGCTTCGGGGGAGCTGGTGTTGGCCATGCGTACGAGGCTAGCGGCGCGGGCCGACACGGCCGAGACCGCGTCGTCGCGGGCCGGCCCGGCCGAGGCCGCGCCCGGCCCCGCGCGGCCCGACGGCGGTCACCGGGGAAGCCGGGGCGGCCGGCGCCCGTCGGCCCCGCCGCGGGCGGCGCCCTGGACGGCGAGCACCACCAGGCCGACCGCCAGCCAGACCAGCCCGACGATCTGCGCGGTGGTCGAGGCCTCGTACACCACCGCCCCGATCACCGCGATCCCCAGCGCCGGGACGACCACGTGCCGCAGCCACCGCCGCGAGCCGTGCCGCACCGCGTACCAGCCGATCACCGAGGCGTGCAGCAGCGCGAAGGCGGTCAGCGCGCCCACGTTGACCACCGAGGTGAGCTGGTCCAGCCCGTCGTCCCGGTCGGCCGCCCAGACCGCCGCCGCCATCGTGATCACCGCGGCCGCCAGCAGTGCCCGGCGCGGCACCGCGCTGCCCGGGTCGACGGAGCCGAGCAGTCGCGGCAGTCGGCCCTCCCGGCCCATTGCGAAGACCAGCCGCCCGGCCGCGGCCTGCCCGGCCAGGGCCGCGAAGGCCGCGCCGATCGCCTTGCTGGCCGCCACCAGCACGTGCAGCCAGTGCCCGACGCCGCTCTCCACGGTGTCGTAGAAGGCCGAGCCCTGCGCCGCCGGGTCGGCGGCCAGCTGCTGCGGGCCCAGCGGCTCCAGCAGCGCCGCCAGGTAGGTCTGGGCGACGAACAGCACCCCGGCCAGCGCCAGGCACCAGAGCACCGCCCGGGCCACCGCCGCCGAGGCGCCGACCGCCTCCTCCACGAAGGTGGCGATGGCGTCGAAGCCCAGGTAGGAGAGCACCGCGACGGACACCGCGGAGACCACCGCGGTCATCGAGAAGGCCCCGACGGCGGTGAACGGGGTGTCCCAGCCGCGCTGGGCCCCGCCCTGGGCCAGCGCCACCACGGCCGCGGCCACGAACACCGCCAGCACCGCGATCTCCATCGCGAGCACCGCGAGGCCGACCACCGCCGCCGTCCGCACCCCGACCAGGTTGAGCGCGGTGGTCACCACCACCGCGAGCGCCGTCCAGACCCAGCGCGAGACGTCCGGGACCAGGGAGTTCAGCGCGATCCCGGAGAACAGGTAGGCCACGGCGGGGATCAGGAGGTAGTCGAGCATCGCCATCCACCCGGCGATGAAGCCCGGCCCCTCGCCCAGCCCGGCCCGGGCGTAGGCGAACACCGAGCCGGTCTGCGGCACCGCGCGCACCATCTGGGCGTACGAGAAGGCGGTGAAGCCCATCGCCACCGTCGCGGCCAGGTACACCGTGGCGACGGCGCCGTGGCTCTTGGCGTCCAGCACGCCGAAGACGCCGACCGGGGCCATCGGGGCGATGAACAGCAGTCCGTAGACCATCAGATCGCGGACGCCCAGGCTGCGGCGCAGGCCGCTCGGCGTCACCTGCTCGCTCACAGAGCTCATAGACACCATATTTTGAGCGCTGTTGACCGGGTCTGCACGGAATGTGTCCGCCGTCGGCGCGGCTTCGCGCCGGGGGCCCGGCGGGCGGGCGCCGCTCGCGGCCGCCCGTACGATGGAGCCATGTCCAAGACCGCGCAGCGCCGTGTCCTGCTCGCCGCCCCCCGGGGCTACTGCGCGGGAGTCGACCGCGCCGTGATCGCCGTGGAGAAGGCCCTGGAGCAGTACGGGGCGCCCATCTACGTCCGCAAGCAGATCGTCCACAACAAGTACGTGGTGCAGACCCTGGAGAAGAAGGGCGCGATCTTCGTCGACGAGACGGAGGAGGTGCCCGAGGGCTCGATCGTCGTCTTCTCGGCGCACGGCGTCGCCCCGGCCGTCCACGACGAGGCGCGGGCCGGCCGGCTGGCCACCATCGACGCGACCTGCCCGCTGGTCACCAAGGTGCACAAGGAGGCCGTGCGCTTCGCCGACGAGGGCTTCGACATCCTGCTGGTGGGCCACGAGGGCCACGAGGAGGTCATCGGCACCATGGGCGAGGCCCCGGACCGGATCCACCTGGTGGACGGTGCCGAGGACGTCGCCAACGTGCAGGTCCGGGACGAGTCCAAGGTCGTCTGGCTGTCCCAGACCACCCTGTCCGTGGACGAGACCATGGCCACCGTCGGCGAGCTGAAGAAGCGCTTCCCGGGGCTGGTCAGCCCGCCCAGCGACGACATCTGCTACGCCACCCAGAACCGCCAGGTCGCGGTCAAGCAGCTGGCCCCGGAGACCGACCTGCTGATCGTGGTCGGCTCCAAGAACTCCTCCAACTCCGTCCGCCTGGTCGAGGTCGGCCTGGAGTACGGCGCCAAGGCCGCCCACCTGGTGGACTTCGCCGAGGAGATCCGCGAGGAGTGGCTGGAGGGCGTCACCACGGTCGGCCTGACCAGCGGCGCCTCGGTGCCGGAGATCCTGGTCGACGGCGTGCTGGAGTTCCTGGCCACGCGCGGTTACGACACGGTCGAGACGGTCAAGACCGCCGAGGAGCACCTGACCTTCTCGCTGCCCAAGGAACTGCGCCGTGACCTGCGCGCCGAGGCGGCTGGCAAGCTCTGACCCCACCCGGAAGGGCCCGCCCCCCCCCCCGGGGGGGGGGGCGCGCGCGCGGGGGGGGGAATGAAAAAAACACAACCCCCACA
>NZ_JBHUAL010000006.1:0-4659 GCF_042789775.1 Kitasatospora sp. NPDC056800
GCCGGTCCCCTGTCCGGCGGGGCGCGCCGCCTGTCTCCGCGGGCCCTCTCCTTCCGGCCGCCGTCCCGGGCCTCGCGCCGCCGTGCCCGGCGGTCTTCGGCGGTCCTTTCGCGGGGCGTCTCCCCCGTGCCGCCCGCCACGACGCGCCTCCTCTCTTCCGGCCGTCCTCGGCGGTCCGTCACGGGCCCCTCCCCGGCGCCGCGTCCCTCCCCCGCCGCGCCGCGCCGCGCATCCCCTCTTTCCGGCCGTCCTCGGCCGCGCGCCGTCGTGCCCGGCACTCCCGCGCGGCCCGCGGCCGGCCCCCGTGCCGGGCGGCGGGGCGTGTTGCGCGGGTGTTGCGGTGGGTGTGGGCGGCGGGTGGGGCGCGGGGGCGGTCCGGGGGTCCGGCGCGCCTCCCGGGGGCGGAGGCCGGGGGCCGGGCGATCGTCCCTGGTAGCGTCGTGCTCGTGAAGTCGCGCACACGGCGCGGTTTTTGACTGTCGGACAGACGGGGGTCGAGTGTTGGGAAGGGGTGGTGGGTGTGGGGCGGGCACGCGTGGCGGCGCGGGTGATCGTGCACCCTGGTGTGGAGGACGTGAGCGTCCAGCAGGTGCTGGAGGCGCTCGCTGATCCGGCCCGCAGGACGGTGGTGCGCACGCTCGCGCACTCGGGAGCCGATCTCAGCTGCGGTTCCTTCGACCTGCCGGTGGGGCGTTCGACCTCCAGCCACCACTTCAGCGTGCTGCGCGAGGCGGGGCTGCTGCGCCAGTACTACGTGGGCACCACCAAGATGAACGCGCTGCGCAGCGAGGAGTTGGAGCGGCGGTTCCCGGGGCTGCTGGCGGCGGTGGTGGCCGCCGCCGACGCGGAGGCCCGCCGGGCCCCGGGGGCCTGAGGGCCCGCCGGCCCCCGGCAGGGGGCTGGCCTCCGGTGGTGGTTCAGTCGCCGACGGCCAGGACGATCTTGCCGATCTGGGTGCCGGCCTCCAGGTAGCGGTGGGCCTCGGCGACGGTGTCGAGGCCTTCGAAGACGCGGTCGACGGCGGGGGTGAAGGAGCCGTCGGCCAGACCGGCGGTGACGAACGCGTGGGCGCGGCGCAGGCGTTCGTCGTCCCGGGTGACCTCGTGCATGGAGAAGAAGCGGCTGGTGACGGGGGCGAAGGTGTCCTGGCCGGGCATCGGGGTGTCGCGGGGGTCGAGGCGGCCGTAGACGGTCAGGCGTCCGCCGGGGGCCAGGGTGCGGGCGAGGGTCAGGACGCCGGGTCCGGCGACGGGGTCGAGGACGGTGCGCACGCCGGATCCGCCGGTGGCCGCGTCGACGCGGGCGAGGAGGTCGTCCTCGCCGGTGACGACGACCTCGGCGGCGCCGGCGTCCAGCAGGTGCCGGGCCTTGGCGCGGGTGCGGGTGGTGGCGATCGGGTGGGCGCCCAGGCGGCGGGCGGTGCGGATGGCGGCCAGGCCCACGCCGGAGGCGGCGGCGGTGATCAGCACGTGGTCGCCGGGGCGCAGGTGGCCGTCCTCGGCGAGGGCGCCGTAGGCGGTGAGGTAGGGCATCCACACGGCGGCGCCTTGGGCGGGGGTGAGGCCGGCGGGGTGGGGGACGGCGGCGCGGGCGGGGACCAGGACGTGGGTGCCGTAGACGCCGTAGTCGTTCTGGGAGAACGCGGGCACGGTGTCGACGAGGTCGCCGGGCGTGAAGGCGGTGACGCCCTCGCCGACGGCCTCCACGGTGCCGCTGGCCTCGTAGCCGAGGGTGGCGGGCAGGCGCGGCCGCTCCAGGTAGGTGCCGGCG
This sequence comes from Kitasatospora sp. NPDC056800, assembly GCF_042789775.1. Lineage (NCBI taxonomy): Bacteria > Bacillati > Actinomycetota > Actinomycetes > Kitasatosporales > Streptomycetaceae > Kitasatospora > Kitasatospora sp. NPDC056800. The sequence goes on from NZ_JBHUAL010000006.1 coordinate 1,771, forward strand.
CGGAAGAGGGCCTCGGCGCGGTTGAGGCCGATCGCGGCCACGCGCAGGCGCAGTTCGCCGGGCCCGGGTTCGGGCAGGGGGCGCTCGCGTACGGCCAGTACCTCCGGTCCTCCGGTGGTCTCGAAGACGACGGTCCTGGGCATGGCGGGCCCCTCCCCCTGGGTGTGGTGCGGATCGGCGTCCAGCCAACCCCGGGCGCGCCCCGCCTGTCAAACTTCGACACCTGTCGGAATAGAGGCCTTCTGTCCGTGGTTGTACGGGAGTTGACTCTTCGTCAGGCCTGCCCGGGGCGGGTCGGGCGGGGGTGGGGCGTAGGCTTGCCGTCCATGATCGACGGTGGGGACTGGGGCCAGGGGTGGGACGGCACGCGCCGGTGGGTGGAGGGGCTCCTCGCGCCCGGTGAGCGCGTCACGGCGGCGAGCGCGCTCACGGGCGGGTGGACCTCGCGGATGCGCCGCGTGGACGTGGAGCGGGCGGGTGGCGCGGGCCCGTACGCGCTGGTGCTGCGCTCCTTCGTCAAGCCGTTCTACCGCCGCCACGCCCCGGGGCTGCTGGCCCGCGAGGCGGCGGTGCTGCGCCTGCTGGAGGGCGGCGGCGTCCCGGCGGCGCGCCTGCGCGCGGTGGACGGGTCGGGGGCGGTGTGCGAGCACCCGTCGCTGCTGATGACGCACCTGCCCGGCACCGTGCGGGTGGCCGAGGACGGGGAGGCGGGGCGGCGCGCGGGCCTGCTGGCCGCGCAGCTGGCCGCCGTGCACGCCCTCGACGTCGCCGAGGAGGACCGGCCGCGCGCCTGGCAGGCGTGGACGGCCCCCGAGCGCGTGAAGGTGCCCGGGGGCACCGCCCGCGCCGGGCTGTGGCGGCGGGCGGTGGAGGTGATCGGCGGCGCGGTGCCCGCGCACCGCTCCTGCTTCCTGCACCGCGACTTCCACCCCGGCAACGTGCTGTTCACCGGCGCGGGCGCCGACCTGGCCGTCAGCGGGGTCGTCGACTGGGTGGAGACGTCCTGGGGGCCGGCCGACCTGGACGTCGCCCACTGCTCCACCGCCCTGGCCCTGCTGCACGGCCCCGCGGCGGGCCTGGCCTTCGCCGACCGCTACACCGCCGCCGGCGGCCGCACCCTCGCCGACGGCCGCGACCACCTGTACTGGCGGCTGCTGGACGCCCTCGCCTTCGCCCCGGACGCCCGGAAGGTCGCCGAGCCCTGGCGCGAGCTGGGACGCGCCGACCTGACACCCGCCGTGCTGACGGGACGCCTGGAGGACTACCTGCAGGCCCTGTTCGACCGCTACGCCTGAACCCGGCCCCGGGCCCCCGGGCCCCGGGTGCCCGGGGCCCGGGGTGCCCGGGGGGGGTGCCGCGGTGCCGCCGCGACGCGGGCGGCGGGACGTGCCGCCGGCGCGTCAGCGGGCCGGGTACCACGCGCGGTACATGTCCAGGACGCGGTCGGCGGGCAGGGCGGGCATCTGCGTGACGAGGCCGTTGCGGCGGTCCACGACCAGGCAGCCCGCGCCCACGTTCGCGAGCGGGTCCGGGTCGGCGAAGACCGGGAAGGCCGGCCAGCCGAGCTCGAACTCCCGGAGCACGACGTCCACCGCGCCGAGGGGGCCGCCCCGGACGGCGCGCCGGCGGGCCAGGTCGCGGGCCCTGGCCTCGTCCGCCGGTTCGCCGGGGGAAGCGGGGCCGGCGCGGCCGGGTCGAGGCGCCTCGGGCGCCGGCCCTCGACCAGGGCGACCAGGGCGCCGTCGAAGGAGTCGGCGACCTTCCACAGGTCGCCCCAGAACAGGTGGACGGCGCCCTCGGCGTCCATCGCGAGCCGCCCGCGTCCCAGGTCGTACTCCCCGACGGGCACCAGGTCCGGGCCGTACCTCGCGCCGTGGGCGCGCAGGCTCCGGTCCGCGTGGAGCCCGACCCCGGGATCGATCCGAAACGGCATCCGGGACATGTCCGCACCCGGCCCGTACTGGTGGACGGCCATGCCGCCGAACTCCCGCAGCACGGCCATCACGGGGGCCGGGAAGTACGCGGCCGGGTCCCCCCACGAGCGCAGCCGGGCCCGCAGTTCGCGCTCGGGCAGGCGGACGCCCTCGTACCAGCCGGCCGCGGTCAGGGCGCGGAGGACGGGGGCGGGGAAACGGGACGTCACAGCGCGGGCACCTCCACGACCCGCACGCCGAGCGCGTCGAGCGCGGGTGCGCACGACGAGCAGGGCGGGATCGGGCGCTCGTGCGCCGGATCGCCGGGCTCGCGCAGCAGGATGCCCGCGATCACCGCCCCGGACAGCAGCAGGCCCATGCGCTCGATGACCCGGTCGTGCCCGGGGTCGTGGACGCCTTCGGCGACGAGCGCCGCCCGCGCCTCGGCGGCGACCCGCGACAGCAGGACGACCTCCGGGCAGCGCCCGTGGAACAGCGAGCGCATCGCGGGCGCGGTCCGGTCCAGCAGGCTCCGCACGGCCGGGTGCGCGTCCGTCGTGGCGGTGTGCGTGCTGGTCGCCGTCACCGCCTCGGCCCCGGGGCGCAGCAGTGCGGCGCCGACGCCCGGCGGTATGTCGTCGTCGGACATGGTGCGGCATCAACTCGTCTCGTGTCGTGGCCGGGTGCGGCGCGCGGGAGCGCCGCGACGGCCGGTGGCGGGGGCCGGTGACACGGTAGCGGTGGTCCGCGGCGGGCCGCCGGGGTTCCCGCGTGCGGGCCGCGCGGGCGGTGCGGGTACGGGCCGCGCGGGCGGCGCGGGTACGGGCGGGGGTCGGGGGCCGGCGGGCGGGTGCGCCCCCTGCCCGGGGCGGGGCAGGGGGCGCGGGCCGACGGGGCCGGTCAGGGGGCCGGGGCGGGCCGGGGCTCCTCGTGCCGCGGCTCGTCCTGCCGCGGCTCGTCCTGCCGCGGCTCGTCC
>NZ_JBHUAL010000006.1:4757-96744 GCF_042789775.1 Kitasatospora sp. NPDC056800
CTGCCGCGGCTCGTCCTGCCGCGGCTCGTCCTGCCGCGGCTCGTCGTGCCGCGACTGCTGGTCGGGCTGCGGCTGGTCGGGCTGCCGGGGCGGGTCCAGGCGGCGGCGCAGGAGGACGGCGGCCAGGGCGGCGGCGGCGAGGGCGGCGCCGGCCAGGGGCAGGTGGCGGGGGCCGGCGGTGGTGACGACGGCTCCGCCGAGGGTGGTGCCCAGGGTGATGCCGAGGTTGGAGAAGGAGATGAAGAGGCTGTTGCCGAACTCGGGGGCGTCGGTGGCGTCGCGGGCGAGCCAGGCCTGGGCGACGGCGAGGCCGCCGGAGTGGACGGCGCCCCAGAGCAGGACGGCGGCGAGCATGGGCAGGGGGTGGGGGCCGGCGGCGTCGACCAGGAGGTAGAGGGCGAGGTAGAGGAGCGGGTAGGCGGTGACGGTGCGCACGAGGCCGCGTTCCAGCAGGCGGCCGAAGAGGATGTTGCCGGCGGTCATGACGACGCCGAAGGCCATCAGGACGGGGCCGGTGAGGGAGGGGGCGAGGCCGGTGACGCTCCCCAGGTACTCGGCGATGTAGCCGTAGCCGCTGAACATCGCGGCGAACACCAGGGTGACGGCCGCGACGGCCAGCCACAGCCGGGGCCGGCGCAGGATGCCCAGCTGTCCGGCGTAGGTGGGCGGCGCGGTGTCGGGCAGGTCGGGGAAGAAGGCGAGGACCCCGGCGCAGGCGAGGAGGTTGACGGCGCCGGCGGCCCAGAACGCGGCGGGCAGGGAGATGTGCTCGGCGAGGTAGGAGGTGACGGGCACGCCGAACGCGAAGCCGGCGCTGACGCCGGCGAAGACGGTGGTGGCGGCGCGGGCGGCCTTGCCGGGCGCGGCCAGGCGGGTGGCGGCGGTCAGGGCGAGGGCGAAGAAGACGGGGTGGAGCAGCGCGGGCAGGATCCGGAACGCCAGGACGAGCGGGAAGGAGTGGCCGAGCGCGTAGACGGCGTTGGAGACGGCGAAGAGGGCGAGCGCCGCGGCCAGGACGCTCTTGCGGCGCAGCCGGGAGGCGAGCAGGACGCCGACGGGGCCGGTGGCGGCGACGGTGAGAGCGAAGGCGCCGACCAGCCATCCGGCGGCGGCGGGGGTGACGTGCAGGCGTTCGGCCAAGGAGGGCAGGACGCCGACGACGCCCATCTCGGTGGTGATGATGCCGAACACGCCCAGTGCCAGGACCGGGACGGCCAGGGCGTTTCGGGCGGGAGCGGTGCGTGGCACGACAGCCTCCATTGGATACACAAATCTAGATAGTTGGATGCGTTTGGGTCGAAGAAAAGGGGGCGCCGGGCGGGCGCCCCCCGAAGCGGGGTGGGGCGGGGTCAGAGTTCGTCGCGCACGTACGCGGCGAAGGCGGCGATGGTCTCCTCGTCGCGCCGGTAGAACGTCCACTTGCCGACGCGCTCGGACACCAGCAGCCCGGCCTCGCGCAGGATCTGGAGGTAGCCGGAGACCACCGACTGGGACAGCCCCGAGCGCTCCTGGATGTCGGTGACGCACACGCCGATGTGGAAGCCGACGCCGCGCTCGCGGTAGTACGGCTCGTCGAAGTAGCGCTCGGGCGTCTTGAGCCAGCGCAGGAAGTCCGCGCGCGCCGGGTTGGCGAGCGCCTTGTGCACGGCCAGCGGGTCCAGGTCCACCGCACACGCTCCTTCCGCCGTCCGGCCCCTCGGGACGTATCTAATATTCTGGATACGATCCGGGGTGTCAAGGCGGGGCGCCCTCGGGGGCCGTGCGGGGCGGGGGTCAGTGGTACTGGGCGATCTGGAGGAGGTTGCCGCAGGTGTCGTCCAGGACGGCGGTGGTCACCGGCCCCATGGCCAGCGGCGCCTGGGTGAAGCGCACACCCAGGGCGCGCAGGCGCTCGTACTCGGCGTGCACGTCGTCCACGGCGAAGGAGGTGGCGGGGATGCCGTCGGCGGCCAGGGCCGCGACGTAGGCCCTGGCGGCGGGGTGCCGGTCGGGCTCCAGGAGCAGCTCGGTGCCGTCGGGCTGTTCGGGCGACACGACGGTGAGCCAGCTGTGGTCGCCGAGCGGGACGTCGGCCTTCTTCACGAACCCCAGCACGTCGGTGTAGAAGCGCAGGGCCTTGTCCTGGTCGTCGACGAAGACGCTGGCCAGGTTGATCCTCACGGGGGGCTCCCTCGGGTGGTTCGGGCCCGGGCGGGCGGGTGGACGGCGGTGCGCCCGGGCGGGCGGGGCCGCGCGGCGCGTTTCGCACTCCACCGTCGGCCACCGCCCGGCCGCGGGCAAGCCGCGCGGGACACGGGGCGGGATGGGGCGGGCCGCGGACTGACGGGTCGCCAGCCGGCGGGCGGTGCGCGCCGGGCGGCGCGCGGCCCGGGGCCGCGGTGGCGCGGGTGGCACGGCGACGCGCCGGTGGTTCACTCGCACGAGTGATTGTGACGCTGTGCGCAACGGCGGACACTCTGGGTATCCGGAGGGCTCGTGGGGGGCCCTCCCGGCGCAGGGAGTGCCGCCATGGCCGCAGTCGAACCTTCCGCCTCCGAGGTCCCGCAGATCACGCACAGCTCGCTGCCCGCCGGCCGGGACGAGGGCCTCGCGGCCATCGGCGGCAACGTCGGCTCCGTGAACCGGGCCTGGTGGACGTGGAGCCCGGGCAACGGGACCTTCAACCTCCAGCTGTCCTGGAACGTCATCGGGATCGACTCGACGGTCGTCATCACGGCCTCCGAGATCGACTCCAACGGCAACCGGTTCGTCGGCGCCGCGGCCTTCCAGGTCTCGAGCATCGCCCCGGGCAACGGCGTGGTGACCTTCAAGATCAGCATCGGGTGGAACAGCCCGCTGCCGATGCGCACCGACGTCGTGGTCTTCAACTGAACCGGCCGCCCGGACCGGCGCCCGCACCCGTACGGTGACGGCCCGTCCGGCAGGCGCCCGCCCCGTGGCACCCGCGGACCCCTCCGCGGGCACCGCGGGGCGGGCGCCTTGCCGGATACCGCGGGGCGGCCGGGAGGGCGGCGCGGCCCGACGGCGCCGCAGGGGTCAGGCCGTGGCGGGGGCGCCGCCGGGGGCGGGGGTGCGCACGACGGCGTCCAGGGCCGGGGCGATGACGGCGAAGCAGCTCCCGGTCAGCGCGGCGGGGTCCACCGCCGCGCCGCCGCCACCACCGGAGGCGCCACCGGCAGCGTCGTCGTCGGCGCTCCAGCGCTGGAGCACCGTGTGGAAGGCCGCCAGCGCCATGTCCGCGGCCAGCCGCGGGTACAGCTCGCGTCCGGCGTCCAGGCCGAGGCGGGCGGCGAGCTCCTCGGCGAGGTCGTCGCGCCACTGCGCCTGGCGCTCCAGGAAGCGCGCGAGCAGGGCGGGGGTGGACAGGACCAGCCGCACCACCTGGCGGGCGCGCTCCTCGTGGCCGGCGCAGTCCTCGACGCTGCGCCACACCGCGTGCCGCAGCGCCACCGAGGGCGCCTCCCCCGCCGGGCGGCGGGCCAGCTCCTCGCGCATCGCCGCGCCGAGCGCGCCCAGGAACCGGACGACCACGTCCTCCTTGGACGCGAAGTAGCGGAAGAACGTCCGCTTGGACACCCCCGCGGCGGTGGCGATCTCGTCCACCGTGACGGCGTCGAACCCGCCGCCCGCCAGCAGCTCCAGCGCCGCCCGCGTCAGCTCGTCGGCCACGAGCTGGCGTTTGCGCTGGGCCAGGGTGGCGGCGGGTCGGGAGGTCACCGCCCCATCCTAGCCCCCACGCCACACACGGCGCTCAATGCCCACCTTGACACTTGGTGACAGTAAGGGCACCTTGAGCCGTATGAGTCGTACGCCCCGAAGCAACCACACCCCCGACCGCAGCCCCGCCCCCGCGCCGGGCCCCGGCCCGGAGCCGCAACCGGACCTGGACGGGCGGGTGTTCGTCGTCACCGGCGCCGCGAGCGGCCTGGGCCTGGCCACCACCGACGCCCTCGCCCGCCGCGGCGCCCGCGTCGTACTCGCCGTACGCGACGAGGACAAGGGCCGGCGCGCCGCGGCCCGCGTGAGCGCCGCCCACCCCGCCGCCCGCCTGGAGGTACGCCGCCTGGACCTCGGCGACCCCCGCTCCGTGCACGCCTTCGCCACCCGCCTGCGCGCCGACGGCGTCCACCCCGACGTCCTGGTCAACAACGCCGGCGTCATGGCACCCCCGCGCACCCTCACCCCGCACGGCCACGAGCTCCAGTTCGCCGTCAACCACCTCGGCCACTTCGCCCTCACCGCCCACCTGATCGACCTGCTCGCCCAGGGCCGCGACCCGCGCGTGGTCACCGTCACCTCCGCCAACCACCGCCGCGCCCGCATCGACTTCGACGACCTCACCGGCGAGCGCGCCTACTCCCCCATGGGCCACTACAACCAGTCCAAACTCGCGGGCGCCCTCTTCGCCCTCGAACTCCACCGCCGCCTGAGCGCCGCCCGCAGCCCCGTGCGCAGCGTGCTCGCCCACCCCGGCTACGCCGCCACCGCCCTGCCCCGCGCCGGCGCCGTCGCACCGGTGCGGCTGCTGTTCGGGCACCTGCTGCGCCCGCTCGCGCAGACGCCCGCCCGCGGGGCGCTGGCACAGCTGCACGCGGCGACCGCCCCCGGGGTGCGCGGCGGGGAGCTGTACGGGCCGGGCGGGCCGGGCGAACTGCGCGGGGCCCCGGCGCTGACCTCGCCCGCCCCTCGCGCCCAGGACCCGCGGGCGGGGCGGCGGCTGTGGGAGGTGTCGCAGGAACTGACCGGGCTGCGGTTCACCGTGCCCGCGGCGGACGGCGCCTGACCCCGGGGCGGGAGGGGGTGAGGGGAGGTCACCGCCCACGCGGCGCGGTGGGCGGTGGGGCGCAGCGGGGCACGGGGGGACCGCGCTACGGCAGCGGACACGGCCGACGGCGGCGGCCGGGGCCGCGGCGGCAGACGCGCCCGCGGGTGCCGCCTCCCCCGCGACCGGGCGGCAGGTCCCGCCCCGCCCGGCACCCCGCCCCCGTCCGCCGGGAACGCCGGACCGGTCCCGGCCGGGGGGCGGCCGGACACCGCCGGCACAGGGCGCGGCCGTACGGCGGGCGGGCGACGACGGGCGCGGCCGTGCGGCGGGCGGGGACGGGCGCGGCCGTGCGGTGGGCGGGGGCGTGTGGTGGGCGGGTTGACGGTCTGTGCGGCGGGGCCCGCGGGGTGGGCCCCGTGCGGGCCGGTTCGCCGCTTCCCTGTCCGGGTCCCTGTTCCCGCTTCCCGCTGCCGTTTCCTGTTCCGGCCGGTCGGGGTGTCCGGTATTGGTGGTCGCCCCGGGTGGGGGTGGGGGCGGGCAGTAGGATCGGCGGCGTTGCATCCCGTACACACTGCTGGTAGGAGGCTTTTCATGGCTCAGGTCACGCTGAAGGGGAACCCGGTGCAGGTCGGTGGCGCGCTGCCGGCCGCCGGCAGCCAGGCGCCGTCGTTCACGCTGGTCGGCGAGGGGCTCGCGGACGTGTCGCTGAAGGACTTCGCGGGTCGGCGCAAGGTCCTGAACATCTTCCCCAGCATCGACACCCCGACCTGCGCGACCTCGGTGCGCACGTTCAACGCCAAGGCGGGTTCGCTGGAGAACACCGTGGTGCTGTGCGTGTCGGCGGACCTGCCGTTCGCGCAGGCCCGGTTCTGCGGCGCGGAGGGCCTGGAGAACGTCAAGACGCTGTCCACCCTGCGCGGGCGGGACTTCCACGACGTCTACGGTGTGGCGATCGCCGACGGTCCGCTGGCCGGGCTGACGGCGCGCGCGGTCGTCGTCCTGGACGAGAACGACACCGTCCTGCACACCGAGCTGGTCGCGGAGATCGCCGACGAGCCGAACTACGAGGCCGCGCTCGCCGCCCTCGTCTGACCGGCCGGCACCGCGCCCGCGGTGCCGACCCCTTGTGTGGTGCGGCGGCCCGCCCCCCGTGTCCCGCCCGTCCCCGCTCCGGCGGGACGGGCAGGACGGGGGGCGGGCCGCCGTCGCTTTTGCCCGTCCCGGACGCGCCGGGCGGAGGGCGACCCGCCGTGGCGGGCGTCCTGCGGCGGGCGTCTCGTGGCGGGGCGCCCGGGGCAGCCGGTTCAGGCGGCCAGGGTGTCCTTCAGCCAGGGGGCGATCAGGGCCATCGCCTCGCCGAAGCGGGAGACGGCGCAGTGGCCGGTGTCCGGGATCAGTTCGACGCGGGTGTCGCGGCGGCCCTCGAACACCAGGGTGTCGCCCTGGGGGACGTGGACGTCCTCGGTGCCGTTGACGACCAGCATCGGCCCGTTGGCGTCCCGGTCCAGCAGCGGGCGCAGGTCGAATCCGGCGAAGGCCGCGTCGAGTTCGGCCCTGGTCGGCGCGGTGTCGAAGCCCAGGGCGTTGCCGACGATGCCGTCCATGCCGAAGGCGAAGCCGCGGCCGGGGGCGAAGGCGCGCTCGACCGGGCCGCCGAGCACCACGGAGGCGTCCACCGCCCCGGTCAGTCCGGTGCGGGCGGAGTAGTAGCCGCCCATCGAGATGCCGAAGTGGCCGACCTTCCCGTTGCCGGCCGCGCGGGCGAAGGCGACCAGTGCGGCGACCACCTCGTCCCCGCCGTGCGGGGTCATCGGCAGGTGGGCGCTCTCGCCGGTGCCGGGGAGGTCGAACAGCAGCAGCCGCGCCGGCAGGGCGAACGCGAGCTGCTCCCACATGCCGTGCAGGTCGGTCTTCCAGGAGTCCACGCCGCCGCTGGCCAGGACGAGGGGCGCGTCGGCGGGCAGGCCGGGGGCGGCCATCAGGTGGACCGGCACGGCGGCCTCGCCGCCGCGGTGGGGGACGGTGAGGACGCGGCGCTCGAACTCCACCGGGAAGCCGGGGGCGGCGAGGACGTACTGCTCGACCTGGCGGGCGAGCGCGGTGCGCTTGGGCCCGTCGGCGAGGGAGGGGAACTTGGCCCAGCCGTACGCCTGCGCGGCCTCGCGGTGGCGCCCGGCGGCGGCGTGGCGGGCGGCGAGGGCGGACCACTCGTGCACCCAGCCGCCGGGCCGGTCGGGCCACATCACGGCGACGGCGGCGCGGACCGCGTCCACCTCGCCGGCGGGCAGGCCGAGGGTCATCTGCGGGTAGCGCTCGACGAACAGGTCCCGCGGGTCCAGGGGCCAGGTGAAGGACATGGTGGTGCCTCCTGTCGCACTCAAGCTTCTTAAAGCCGGAACACTTGCGTTAACGACTATGCGCCCGTACCGGCGCCTAACGCAAGCGGCCCTGCGTTAGTGTGGTGGCCGAGGTGATCGACATGACCGAACACGAGCCACACCCGCAGCCGCGGCCGGAGTCGGAGCCGCCGCCGGTGCGCCGCCGCCCGGGCGGGCGGGCCGCGCGCGTACGCCAGGCCGTCCTGGACGCCGCCGCGCAGGTACTGGCCGAGGAGGGCGTCGACCGGCTCACCGTCGCCGGGGTCGCGGCCCGCGCCGGCGTCAACGAGACCACCGTGTACCGGCGTTGGGGCACCCGGGAGAAACTCGTCCTGGACGCCATGCTCACCGGCAGCAACGAGGGCGTCCCCGTCCCCGACACCGGGGCCGTCCGCACCGACCTGGCCGCCTTCGCCCGCGCCCTGGCCCGCTACCTCGCCACCCCCACCGGCCGCTCCGTCACCCGGGCCGCCGCCCTCAGCGCCGACGACCCCGACCTCGCCGAGGCCTGGCAGACCTTCTGGCACTCCCGCCTCGACCAGGCCGGCGCCATCATCGCCCGGGCCGTGGACCGCGGGGAACTCCCCCCGGACACCGACACCGCCCTGGCACTGGAACTGCTCTGCGCCCCCCTCCAGACCCGCTGCCTGCTCGGCCACCGCCCCGACGAACCGGACCTGCCCGAACGCCTGACGGACCTGGTCCTGGACGGACTGACGGGCGGGAACCGGGCCACCGCCCCCCGGCAGCGCCCCTGACACCGGCCGCCCCTCCCCCGGCCCCGGCCCGGCGAAGGGGGCGCCGTCAGGTCGACGGCATGCCCGCGCACGCCGGGCAGGACGACCACTCCCCCGGAACCGGACGAGCGGCCCCGGAACAAGGTCCTGGCCCACGTTCTGCGACCGGTGACGGTACGCAACGGGTCACGTGTTCCCACCGGGCCCGTAGCGGGTTCCGGGCGGCCAACAGCCGGCGGCCGCGACGCAACCACGCTCCCTGTTCAGGGAGTTGCCGTTCCCGTCGGCACCGGAGGCGACCGTCGCCGGGGTGGGACCGGACGCCGGGAGGCGGCGGGCGCGGTGAGCGGGATACGGCGGGCGGCCCCGATCGTGGCCGCCCGCCGCCGAGCGGACCCGGGAAAGCCAACGGGGCCGGGCGAGAGGGCCGTTGACCACCGGCAGCCCCGCTCAGGCCACCGGCAGCCGGTGGCCGCGTGCGGACGCCGTGCGGGTCACAGCGGCCGGCGCCAGTGGCGGTAGGTGTGCGGGGTCCTGGTGAAGCCGCTGTCGCCGAAGGGGTTCGCCAGCGTGCCGTCGAGGGTTCCGGCCAGGAAGTCGCCGAAGCCCGCCGCGAAGCGGACCCAGGCCGCTTCCCCGTAACGGTGCTGGCGCCTGAAGACGACGACGTCCCAGCCGTCCGGGTCACGGGTGTCGCAGAGCCAGAAGACCACGTCGCCATTGGCGCTGCCCGCGAAGGGCAGGAGCCTGCCCTGCTCCAGGTCCTCCGGGGCGGCGCCAGTGGGGGCGGCCGGCTCCTGCCGGGGGTCGAAGTCCAGCGCGTCGAGGAGGTCGCCGTACGGGGAGCCGTCCACCGGCGGCGTGCTGACGCCGAGGTACTCGTCCAGCTCGCCGCCGCCGTAGAGCGCGACGAAGTCGCGGTAGTCGGCGGGCAGGCGCAGGCCCGTGGTGCGGGCCAGTTCGTCCCAGTCGACGGTGTCGCCCGGGGTTCCCGGCTCCCCGATCAGGGCCGAGAGGCGGGTGACGGCCGGGTGGACCATGGCGGTGTCCCCTTTCGTGGGTGGCGGGTTCCGGTCGGTCACCGTACTGCCCGGCGTCCCGCCCGGTGAAGGTCGAGCGGGCTGTCGGACCAGCGCCCGTCCCGCCGGGCCCCGACCGCCCAGGGCAGCGGAGCGGCGGACTTCCGGGCACCCGCAGAGCGCGCCATACCGCGCGTCGTGAACCGCGAAGACCTGACCGGCAGCCCTCGAACGACACGGGACCGACGGCGCCGGCCGGGCCGCCCGGCCGGGTGGACCGGATCGGCCGGGACGGCACCCGGGATCCCGGGTGCCGGGGGCCGCGGCCTCCGGGAGGGGAATGTCCGCGGTCAGACCACGCAGAACTCGTTGCCCTCCGGATCGGCCATCACCACGTGGTCGGGCCTGCCCCGCGGCTCCTCCTCGCGGACCACCGTCGCGCCCGCGGCGGTCAGCCGCTCCACCGCCTCGACCACGCGCGGCCACCGCACCTCCCACGGCGTCTCACGGCCGCCGCCGGCCTGCACGTCCACGTGCACCCGGTTCTTCACCGCCTTCGGCTCCGGCACCTTCAGGAAGGACAGGGCGGGACCCGTCCCCTCGGGATCGCAGAGGTACGCGCCGTCGTCCCACTCCTCCCGCGGGACCCCGTGGTAGGAGAGCCACTCCTCCCAGCTCCCGAACCCCGCCGGCGCGGGCCTGTGCACGTAGCCCAGCGCCAGCGCCCAGAACCCGGCCGGCCTCGCCGGGTGCGCGCAGTCGATCGTCAGGCTCCACCCGGTCGCCATGCGGCCCTCCTCGCTCGGATGCCGCGACCGTACCGCCCGCCGCCGACACCACCGCCGACACCACGGCCACCACCGCCGGCGGGCGCCCCGCACGACGCGGACCGCGACCCGCAACGACCCGCCCGGGCCCCGGAACCGACCCGCCCTCGGCAGGGGGCGGGCCCGCGCCGCGCAAAGGAGGGGAACGGGCACCGCCCCGACCGCGACGGCGACGGCCCGTGCAGCCGCCACCGCCGCCGTCCCCCGGGAGCGCTACGCGCCCGGCGGGGCGAACGGCCGGCGGTCCGGCGCGCAGACCGTCCCGGGCGCCGGCAGCCGCCCCTCCACCAGGTAGCGCTCCTGCGCCCCGGCCGCGCAGGCGCTCGGGTTGCCCAGGACCGTGTGCCCGTAGCCGTCGACGCTCAGCAGACGGGCCCCGGCGAGGGTGTCGGCCATCGCGCGCGAGCCCTCGTAGGGCCAGGCCGGGTCACCGGTGTTCGCGACGACCAGCACGGGCGCGGCGGTGCGGCGGTCCCACGGCCCGTCGTAGCGGTCCCGGGCGGCCTGGGAGGGCCAGGACGCGCAGCGCTGGGTCTGCCACACCCAGTACGGGCCGACGGCGCCGGAGCGCGTCTCGGCGAGGGCGGCCAGGGCCGGGTAGTCGGCGCCGGCGGGCGGGTTGACGGTGTCCGCGCACAGGGCGCCCAGGGTCTGCGCCTGCCCCGACAGCGCGCCCGGCGCCGGTTCCGGAGCGGGGGCGGGGGCGGGCGGTGCGTCGGGGGCGGTCCACAGCTCCTGCAGCCACACGCCCAGGGCCGCCCAGCCGCTGTCGGGGACGCCCGGCAGCGGCGCGGCCGTGTACAGCATCGACGCGACGGTGGACACCGCGGAGGCGTAGGTCACCTCCCGCGCCGGCGTGCCGGGCGCGAGCGGCCCGCGCCGCAGCCGCTCCAGGAGGGCGGCGAACCTGGCACGGGTCGCGTCCGCGTCGCCCGCCGCGAACGCGCACGCCGCGGGGCCGGCCGCGGCGCAGCGGTCGAGGAAGGCGTCCAGGGTGCGGGCGGAGGCGAGGTCGCTGCCGGTGCGCAGGAACGGGGGCAGGGCGCGCTGCCGGGGGGTGCGGCCGGTGGACCAGGCGCGCGGGTCCAGGGCGCTGTCCAGGACCATCGCGCGTACCCGGTCGGGGAAGAGGTTGGCGTAGACGGCGCCGAGCAGGGTCCCGTACGAGGTGCCCCAGTAGGTGAGGCGCCGGTCGCCGACGGCCTGGCGCAGCACGTCGAGGTCGCGGGCGGTGTCGGCGGTGGACAGGTGGGCGAGCAGGCCGGTGGTGTCGTTGTCGGCGCAGTGGCGGGCGAGGCCGGTGTAGGCGCGGGTCCAGGCGCTCTGCTGGTCGGCGGCGGTCGGGAAGCCGGCGGGCAGGCCGTCGAGGAGGGCCTGTTCGGCGGCGGGGTCGGGGAAGCAGGTGAGGGTGGTGGAGGCGCCGGTGCCGCGCGGGTCGAAGCTGACGATGTCGAAGCGCCGGCGGACCTGTTCGGGGAAGAGGCCGTAGACGGCGGGCAGGGCCGCGGTGCCGGGGATGCCCGGGCCGCCGGGGTTGAAGAACAGCGAGCCGATGCGGTGGGCCGGGTCGGTGGCGCGGTGGCGGATCAGGGCCAGGTCCAGGGGTGTTCCCCGCGGGTCGCGGTAGTCCGTCGGCACGGCGGCGGTGGCGCACTCGAAGCCCTGGGCGCAGGACCCGTCCCAGTGCAGGCGCGGCACGGGCGCGGCGGACGCGGCGGGGTTGTCGGCGGTCGCGGCGGGCGCGGCGGTCGCGGTGTGGGCCGGGGCCAGGGCCGCCAGCACGAGCACGGCCGTGGCGGCACGGAACGCGGTACGCGAAGCGGTACGCAAGGCGGTGCGGAAGGCGGTGGCGGGCCGGGGTCGGGGCACGGGCGGCTCCCTCGTCGTCGTGTGTTCCTGATCGGGCGTCACCGAGTCTTGCGTCGACCGCTGTCGGCACACCGGCAGGACGCTGTCCCGCCACCGACACACCACCGTCACCACCGGCACCACCCACGGCACGGGCGGCGGGCGGCCGCTCAGTAGGCTGCGGCCCATGTTCGAGTACCACGGCTGGATCAAGGTTCTGGAGAGCGCCGGCGCCGACGACGAGGAGTACGACGACGACCGTCTCCACCTGATCGTCGGGGGTATCGAGGAGCGCATCCGGGAGATCGGCAGCCCGTACCTGCTCGATCTGCGGTGGATGAACGGGGAGGTGTTCGTCCACCTCGGCGGCTTCTCGAACCACCGTGACGCGCGGATCCCGGCGTTCTTCCGCGAGGTCGGTGAACGGGCGCCGGGCTCCTACGGCCTGCTGCACGTACGCGACGACGAGGACCCCGGCCGTGAGAACGAGGTCCTCGTCCACAGGATGGCCCGCGGACGGGTGAGCGAGCACACGGATCCGCTGCTGTCACCCTGCGTCCCCGTCCTGGAGGACCCGTTCCAGGGGTAGGACGCGACGCCGGCCGGACCCTCCGCGAGGGGAACGACAACGCCGGCCGGCCGCGGGACGGCCAGGCGGGCGGGCGGCTTCCGGAGCGGCCGGCGGGCGGTAGCGGGCGGGGCGGGGCTGCCGCTGCCGCGCGCCCGGCCGGGGCCTGCCGCGACACCCCCGAGCGGGGAACGCGGGTGCGCCCCCTCGGCCCCCTGTCCGGCACGGGGCCGGACAGAAGGCCGAGAGGGCGCGGCACGAGGCGACCCGCGGACCGGGAACCGGCCACCGGCCACCGGCCCGGAGCGGACCCGGGCGGACGGACCCGGCCACCCCGGACGGACGGGTCCGGCGCTCCGGCCCCGGGCGGACACACCCGGGGCGGCCGGGTGCCCGGGGCGGGCGGTCAGGTGATGGAGGCCCCCGAGTCGATGCTGATGACCTGGCCGGTCATGCAGTCCTGGTCGAGGAACAGCGTGATCGAGCGGGCGACCTCGCGCGGGGTCACGAACCGCGGCACCGGGACCTTCTCCCGCATGCCCGCCACCACGTGCTCGGGCAGGGTGTCCGTCATGCCGGTGATCATGAAGCCGGGCGACAGGGCGTTGACGGTCACCCCCCGGCGGCCGCACTCCGCCGCGAGCGTGCGGGTCAGCCCGATCAGGCCGGCCTTGGACGCCGAGTAGGCGGTCTGCCCGGCGGTGGCGATCAGCGCCGACGGGGAGACGATGTTCACCACCCGCCCCCAGCGGGCGCGCAGCATCGCCGGCACGCACGCCCTGGCGGTGTGGAAGGAGCCGACGAGGTTCGTGTCGATCACCTGCCGCCACTCGGCGGGGTTCTGCATCGCCATCAGCGCGTCCTTGCGGACCGCCCCGTTGTTGACGAGCACGTCCACCGGCCCCAGCGCGGCCTTGACCTGCTCGTACATCGCGGTGACCGCGTCCCAGTCGGCGACCGAGCCGCTCACCAGCACGTGGTCGTTGACCAGCTGGGCGGCGACCTTCTCCGCCCCGGCCCGGGAGCTGTTGTAGTGCACCGCGACCCGGCAGCCCGCCGCGTCCAGCGCCAGCGCCAGCTCGCTGCCCAGCCCCCCGGAGGCGCCGGTGACCAGCGCCACCGGGGAGTCGGGCCTGGCGCCGAAGGCGTCCTTGCCGCTCACCGCGCCACCCCTCCCCACGTCAGCAGGACCGAGCCCCACGTCATGCCCGCGCCGAACCCGGCCAGCAGCACCGTGTCGCCGTCCTTGACCCGCCCCGAGTCCAGGGCCTCCGCCAGCGCGATCGGGATCGACGCCGACGCGGTGTTCCCGTAGCGCTCCAGGTTCGTCACCAGCCGGTCCGCGGGGATCCCCGTGTGGGAGAGCACCGAGTTGATGATCCGGATGTTCGCCTGGTGCGGGATGACGTGGTCGACGTCCTGCGGTGTGATCTTCGCCTGCTCCAGCGTCTCGCGGATCGTGCGCACCGTGTAGCGCACGGCGTTCAGGTAGATCTCGTTGCCGTTGATCTGCGCGTAGTGCAGGCCCTCGGCGACGGTCCGCTCGGTGGTGGGCATCCGCGAGCCCCCGGCGAGGACCTTCAGGCTGTTCTTGCACGAGCCGTCCGCGCCCAGGTTCCACGCCCGGATGCGGTCCACCGCGCCCGGCCGCAGGACCACCGCTCCCGCGCCGTCGCCGACCAGGATCGACAGGTCCCGGTCCCGCGGGTTCGCGGTCAGCGTGTGGGTGTCCGAGCCGATCAGCAGGATCGGGCGCGGGTCCATGCGCAGCAGGCCCGCCGCGGTCACCAGCCCGTACACGAAGCCGGCGCACTCGGAGTTCACGTCGTGGGCGCTGCCCGCGATGCCCAGCTCGTCGTGGACGAACGCCGACGTCGCCGGCGAGGGCTGCTCCGGGGTCGCCGTCGCCACGATCAGGTGCGCGATGTCCGCGCCCGTCAGGCCCGCGCGTTCCAGGGCCCGGCGCCCGGCCTCCACGGCCATCGACGCCGTGGTCTGCCCCGGGCCCACCGCCCTGCGCTCACGGATCCCGCACCGCGAGACGATCCAGTGCTCGTCCACGCCGAAACGCTCCGCGAGCTCGGCACTGGTCACCACCCGTTCGGGCACCGACATGCCCCAGCCGGTGACGTCGAAACCGCTCACCACCCGACCCCTCTCCTCGTCCGCCCGCCCGCGCCGGGTTCTCAGTTGGCCTCGGCCGGCACGAGCGCCAGGATCCGCTCGTGGACCACCCGCAGCGTCGTCGTGTCGTCGATGTCCGCGAACAGCGACTCGTCCGCCGGGATGTGCGGGTACTGGTTCTGGAAGCCGTACAGCCACTCCATCAGGTCCAGCGAGTCGACGTCCGCGATGTGCTGCAGCGCGGCGTCCGCGTCGATCTCCTGAGCGCCGGAGACCGCCTGGAGCTGCTGGGCCAGGTCCTCGATCGTGGGAATCTGAGACATCAGTGATCGTTCCTCTCCTCGCCCACCCCCGTTTCCCGGGTGATGGGCACGTCAACGCGTCGAATGAACATGCCAGGAACAACCGCCGCCACCCCGCCCCGCACCCGTACCCCGACCACCCCGCCCACCGGCCGGCCGACAAACGCGGACGGGCGGGCAGACGGACTGGCGGACGAACGGACACGAGCGGGCCGGCAGACGGGCAGACGGAACCGGGCGCCTCGGCGACACCCCGCACAGGGCCCGGGTGAACCCGTACAGGGCTCGGGCGAACCCGTACAGGGCTCGGGTGAACCCGTACAGAGCCCGGGTGAACCCGTACAGAGCCCGGGCGAACCCGCACCCGCGGACCCGCACCGCACCGCTCCGGAAAACCCTCCCGGCCACCCGCACCACCCCACCGCCACCCGCACCACCGCACCGCCACCCCCGGCCGGCCCCCTGACACGCGCCCCCGCACCCCGCCCCCGGAAACACACCACACACGGCACCGAGGGGACGGACGAACGAACGGACACACGGCCACAAGGAACGGACGGACGGACAACAAGCAGGCGGAAACGACGAGCGGAACGGGCGGAACGGGTGGGACAGCCGGCGGGAGAACCCTCCGGAACAACACGGCACGACCCCCCGGGAACAGCGGTCGACACCACCCGGGAACCGAAGCACCCCCCGCGACAGGCCGTGGGGGCCGCGTGTCTTGCCGAAACCGCATGAAACCCGCCCCCACGCAACCGGCCCGCAACCCACCCACCCCCCGCCCCCTTGCGCACCGCTTGCGAGACACACGCTTACCTGACCCACAACACACCGCACCCGCACGCACACCACCCCGCCGTACCGGCCCGCACGGCGACCACCGCGCACCACCGGCCCGGCACCGCACCAGGCGCCACCGACCACCCGGCCGGACACCGCACCCGCCACCCCGGACGACACCAACCACCCGGGGACGCAGCCGAGTTCAGCAAGACCACCCGGGCGTCACCCAGCCGCCCGACACGGCAGACACCGAAGAACCGCGAACGGCCGCACCGCCCGCCCCGGACGGCACCAACCAGCCGGGACAGCGGCCGAGTTCAGCCGGAACCACCGCCGCACACCGGACGGCACCCAGCCGCCCTGAACGACGGCCGGCCCAGCACCACACCACGCAGCACCGAACGGCCCGACCGTTCTCCCTGACGGCACCAACCACCCGGGACAGCGGCCGAGTTCAGAAAGACCACCGTCGGACACCGGACGGCACCCAGCCGCCCGCCGCCGGCACCAGGACAGCGGCCGGACCTGTCACCACGGCCCGCACCGGGCCGGCCACCACGGAAACGGCCCGACCGGGCCGACCACCCGCCCACCCCGCCCCGGCCGACCCACCGCCGTCCGACAACCCCACACACCCACAACCGTCAACCGAGGGGCCCATCCCATGACCACCGTCGAAGCCCGCACCATCAACCCCGACGTCGAGGCCATCCGCCACCACTACGAGGTCCCCAACGAGCTCTACCGGCTCATCCTCGGCCCCACCATGATGTACTCCGGCGGCTACTGGGAGGACGGCGAGGACCTCGTCGCCGTCCTCGACGAGGCCCAGGAACGCAAACTCGACGCCTTCACCGACCTCGCCCGCGCCGCCCACACCGACACCGTCCTGGACATCGGCTGCGGCTGGGGCACCATGCTCAACCGCCTCACCACCGTCCACGGCGTCAAGAAGGCCGTCGGCGTCACCCTCTCCCGCACCCAGGCCGACTTCGTCGACGCCCTGAACAACCCCGCCATCGAAGCCCGCGTCGAAAGCTGGGAAGACCACCGCCTCGCCGACGGCCAGGCCCCCTACGACGCCGCGTTCTGCATCAACGCCCTCGAACACTTCGTCCTGTCCTCCCTCACCCCCAAAGAGCGCACCCAGCGCTACCGCGTCTTCTTCAAGCAGGTCCACTCCCTCCTCAAGCCCGGCGCCCGCTTCGTCCTGCACACCATGACCGTCGAGAACCCCCCACTGCGCCGCCAGCTCCTCGACGACCTCAAATTCCTCCAGCGCGAGGAGTTCGAAGGCTGCCACATCCCCCGCCTGCCCGAACTCGCCGCCGGCCTCGACGGCCTCTTCGAGGTCACCGAGATCCGCAACGAACCCGAGTCCTTCGCCCGCGCCTGCCGCGCCTGGCTCCAACTCCTCGCCGCCCGCCGCGACGAAGCCGTCACCATGACCGACGAGACCACCGTCGCCCGCTTCGAGCGCTACCTCGACATCTTCGCCTACACCCTCGAAGACCACATCTTCAACAACTTCCGCGTCACCCTCACCCGCCGCGCCTGACCCCCGGGCCCACCCAGGACACCCGAGACAAGGACACCGACGCCATGACCACCACCCCCGCCCCCAACCGCACCACCAACACCACCACCACCGGCACCGGCACACCCACCGACGCCAGCACCGGCACAGCCCCGGCGGCGGGGGTGGCCCCCACCCCCACCACCAACACCAACGCGGGCACCAACACCGCCAGCGGCACGGCCACCGCCAGCACCGGCAAGGCCGGCACCGGTACGGGCACGGCCCCCGGCAGCGGCACCGGCACCGCGAGCACCGGTAAGGCCGGCACCGGTACGGGCACGGCCCCCGGCAGCGGCACCGGCACCGCGAGCACCGGTAAGGCCGGCAGCGGTACGGGCACGGCCACCGGCAGCAGCACGGCCACCGACACGGGAACCAGCACGGGCACGACCGGCGGCACGTCCGCCTCCGGCACGGGCGCGTCCGCCTCCGGCACGGGCGCCACCACGACCGCCCCCCGCACCACCGGCACGGGCACCGGCACCCGTACGGCCACCGCCGCGGCCATCACCGTCGCCGCCACCGCCGGCACCGAGCACGCCACCGCCCCCCACCCCACCGGCGACCTCGCCGTCCGCCACCTCAAAGTCGCCGTCATCGGCGCCGGCATCTCCGGCCTCGGCACCGCCATCGGCCTCCTCAAAGCCGGCATCGACGACTTCCTCGTCTTCGAACGCGCCACCGACCTCGGCGGCACCTGGCGCGACAACACCTACCCCGGCTGCGCCTGCGACGTCCAGGCCCACCTCTACTCCTACTCCTTCGCCCGCAACCCCGACTGGAAGTCCACCTTCGCCACCCAGGCCGAAGTCCACGCCTACCTCAAGGACTGCGCCACCCGCCACGGCGTCGACCCCCACCTGCGCTACGACCACGAACTCCTCGACGCCACCTGGAACGACACCCACCACCACTGGGACATCCGCACCAAACACGGCCGCTACACCGCCCAGGCCCTCATCACCGGCACCGGCTACCTCTCCGACCCCGCCATCCCGAACATCCCCGGCCTCGACACCTTCACCGGAACCGTCTTCCACTCCTCACGCTGGAACCACGACCACGACCTGACCGGCCGCGACGTCGCCGTCATCGGCACCGGCGCCTCCGCCATCCAGTTCGTCCCCGCCATCCAACCCGACGTCAACCGCCTCGACCTCTACCAGCGCACACCCCCCTGGGTCGCCGCCAAACCCGACAAACCCAACACCCCCCGCCACACCTGGATGCTCCGCCACCTCCCCGGCTACCAGCGCTTCCGCCGCACCTTCAACAAACACGGCCGCGAAATCGTCGCGTTCTTCATGTCCCGCCCCTCCCGCACCACCGGCATGAAGAACATGGCCGCCGGCCACCTCAAAAAATCCGTCACCGACCCCGCCCTGCGCAAGCGCCTCACCCCCGACTACACCGTCGGCTGCAAACGCCTCCTCTTCTCCAACACCTGGTACCCCGCCATCCAACAACCCAACGTCGACATCGTCTCCGACACCATCACCCGCATCGGCCCCACCCACATCACCACCACCGACGGCACCACCCGCCACATCGACACCATCATCCTCGCCACCGGCTTCACCGCCACCGACCGCCCCGTCGCCCACCTCATCCACGGCCGAAACGGACACACCCTCGCCGACACCTGGAACCGCGACGGCATGACCGCCCACCGCGGCACCACCATCCACGGCTTCCCCAACCTCTTCATGCTCCTCGGCCCCAACACCACCCTCGGCCACTCCTCCCAAACCGTCATGATCGAAGCCCAGATCACCTACATCCTCGCCGCCCTCAAAACCCTCCACACCCACCACCTCACCACCCTCGACGTCCACCCCCACGCCCAGACCACCTACAACAACACCCTCCAAAACCGCCTCAAAAACACCGTCTGGAACACCGGCGGCTGCACCAGCTGGTACACCGACACCAAAGGCAACAACCCCTCCATCTGGCCCACCTACACCTGGCGCTTCCACCACCAAACCCGCACCTTCGACCTCACCAACTACCAAACCACCACCCACACCAACCACACCCCCAACCCCTAACCCACCACCCACACACCGCGCACCCGCGCACCCGCACACACGCCGACGACGCGCCCACGGCCACAGCCCGCCCGAACAAGGACGAGGACACACCAACAGGGCCAACAGGCACCGGGACACGGACAAGGCCAACGGACAACGGGGCAAGGACACGCGGACAGGGACAACCGGCACCGGGAACAAGAACAACGGGCAAGGGACAACGAGCAAGGGGACAAGGGGACAACGGACAGGCCGGCCCACACCACGGACCGGCCACCCACCCCACAACAACACACAGCCCACGGCACGGGCAGCGGGCAGCGGGCACCAGGCAGCGGCAAAAGCCAGCCCGGCCAGGACCAACGAAGCCAACGCGGCGAGACCCGAAGACCGGCAGGAACACCCAACACCGCCGGCACGGCAAGACCGAGAAGGCCGATGCGCTCGGAACGACGGGACCGGCAGGAACCACCGGCGACACCCGCAAGACCAGGGCCCCGAACCAGGGCCGACGGCAGGAACAGCCGGCAAAGCCACGGCGATCAGATCAACACGGAACCGGCCGGCAGAACCCGAAGACCAGCACGGCCCGAACCGACGAAGCCGTGCACTGCCAACAACGACGCCAGTAGAAGCAGTCGTTACGGCCACCGCGGCCGGACCTGCAGGAACGGGCCAGTACGACCGGCTGAAGCAGGACAGCAAGAGCGGAACGGCAGAGCCAGCAAGGCCGGTAGCCCCAGCAGGAACCAGTACGGACGGACACGGTCGCAGTACAGCAACACCAGAGAAGCCGACACGGGGCCGGACAGGACAGGCAGGCAGGGAAAGCAAGTCCCCGCACCACCGTCAACAAGCCCAAAACGAACGGGACTTCACCTCGCCGACCGGCCCGATGGCCCGGTCGGTCACCCCTCTCCCGCACCAACCAGGCCCGCCCACCACCCCCCACCACCAACCACCCACACCACCAAGGAGACCACCCCGCATGACCCACCCCGACCTCACCCGACGCACCCTCCTCACCGCAGCAGCCGCCACCATCATCGGCTTCAACACCACCACCCGCACCTGGGCCACCACCAACACCCCCACACCCCCCGGCCACATCGCCCCCCTACCCCCCCTCCAAGGCACCCTCACCACCAACCCCACCACCACCACCGCCCACGCCCACGACTTCGGCCGCCTCACCACCACCACCCCCTACGCCGTCCTCAACCCCGCCGGCCCCCACGACATCGCCAACATCATCAACTACGCCCGCCACAACGGCCTCAAAGTCGCCATGAACGGCCAAAGCGGCACCGGCAACGACCTCGAATCACACTCCAACTACGGCCAAGCCGGCGCCGCCGGCGGCATCAGCATCAACGCCCGCGCCCTCAACCGCATCCACACCATCACCCCCACCAACGCCACCGTCGACGCCGGCGTCACCTGGGCCCAACTCACCGACGCCGCCCTCGCCCAAAACCTCACACCCCCCTGCCTCACCGACTACCTCCACCTCTCCATCGGCGGCACCATCAGCATCGGCGGCATCGGCTCCACCGTCCACAAACACGGCCTCCAAGCCGACACCGTCGAATCCATCGAAATCGTCACCGGCACCGGCCGCATCCTCACCGCCACCCCCACCCGCAACCCCGACCTCTTCCACACCGCCCTCGCCGGCGCCGGCCAAGTCGGCATCATCACCCGCGCCACCGTCAAACTCATCCCCGCCCCCACACGCGCCCTCGTCCTCACCCTCACCTACAACGACCAACACACCTTCCTCACCGACCAACAAACCATCCTCAACGACGGCCGCTTCCCCTCCCAAGTCGGCGAAATCCTCATCCAACCCAACGGACAACCCCCCCGCTACAAAATCGAAGCCGTCGCCCACTACAACACCACACCCCCCAACCCCCAAACCCTCCTCACCGGACTCAACCCCACCACCACCGAAACCAACGACACCACCTACCGCGACTACACCTACCGCGCCGACACCTTCGCCGACACCATCAAAAACCTCGGCTACTGGAACGCCCCCAAACCCTGGCTCTCCCTCTTCCTCCCCGCCACCACCACCCCCACCTTCCTCAACCAAGCCCTCCCCCACATCACCCCCGACGAAATCGGCGCCGGCCTCCTCCTCTGCTACCCCTTCCACACCAACAAACTCACCCACCCCCTCGCCATCACCCCGGGCGAACCCACCACCTACCTCTTCGACTTCCTCGCCTTCCCCCACCCCAACACCAACCCCCAACCCGCCCTCACCCGCAACCGCACCCTCTACAACACCGCCACCCAACTCGGCGCCAAACGCTACCTCGTCGGCGCCATCCCCAACATGACCCAAACCGACTGGCAAAACCACTACGGCCCCCACTGGACCACCCTCACCAACGCCAAAAACACCTACGACCCCACCCACACCCTCACCCCCGGCCAAAACATCTTCCCCTAACACACAAAAAACACCCGGAATCCGCGTCCGGAGAAATAGGAAATCCCCCGTCGCACGCCCCCGTTCGCCGACCGAAAGGCCGAATTCCCCATGCACGCCATCCACCACACCGACCGGGCCATCCTGGACCACCCCACCCACGCCGTCTGGGAGGCCATCGTCGACGAACTCAACGGCAGGACCACCTGGTGGCACCCCCACAACACCCACCAGCCCGGTCCCACCGGCCCCCAGCAGGAGGGCGGCACCACCACGACCACCGTCCACACGGGTGGCGTCGGGAAGCCCGGTCCCAAGCTCCGGTTCACCTCCACGACCACCCACGCGACGCCCGACGCCCGGCTGACCCAGAGCCACACCGGCCACTTCCACGGCACGACGACGTACCAGCTCACGCCCCACAACGACGGCGCCCAGACCCTGCTCACCGTCACCTTCGCCACCACCCCGCACGGCCTCGCCAAGTTCCTCCACAAGCTGACCAACCTCACCGCCAAGCACACCACCGCCACCCAGCGCGCCCTGAGCAACCTCCGCCACCACCTCGACAACCAGAAGTAAGAACCGTCACCGGAAGAGGAAGAGGAGGCCCGCCGTGACCATCACCGAGATCCGCACGCTGCCCACCCGGCACGCCGTCACCACCACCGACCACACCGCGACCACCGACGACCACGCGCGGCTCGCCATCACCGTCCACCAGCCTGGCGAGCCCGACCCGAGCCGGCCGTTGGTGGTGCTCGTCCACGGCTGGGCCGCGTCCCGGACCGTGTGGCACGCCACCGCGAGCCAGCTGGCGGCGGCCGGGCACACGGTGGCCACGTACGACCAGCGCGGTCACGCCTCGTCGACGGCCGGACAGGAGCCGATCGGCATCGAGCGGCTGGCGCGGGACCTGGACACCGTGGTCGGGACGCTCACCACGCCGGAGCGGCCGGTCGTGGTGGTGGGGCACTCCGGTGGCGGGTACGCGGCGCTGGCCTGGGCGGCGGGGCTGTCCGCGAAGGGGCCGTCCGCCGCGAAGGGCGGGGCAAGTGTCAAGCCGCTGGCGGGACTTGTGCTGGTGTCGACGGCTTCGCACGGGCAGAACACGCCGGCGAACGAGGTCAAGATGATGGGGTCGAAGCTGTTCAGCCGGGCCCTGGGGACGCCGTGGCTGGGCCGTCGGCTGCTCGGTGGGACGCACGGGCCGAGTGCCACCCTGGCCGCGCGGGAGGCCAACCGCCGGTTGTTCGCCGCCACGGTGCCGGCCGTCCGGGCCGCCTGTTTCGCGTCGACCCAGGAGATGGACCAGCGCGCGGGCCTGGCCGGGATCACCGCGCCGACGGCGGTCATCACCGGGACCGAGGACAAGATCGTGAAGCCCAGCTTCAGCCAGGAGCTCGCCTCGGCGCTGCCGCACGCCGAGCTGCACCGGATTCCCGGCACCGGCCACATGGTGCCGTTGGAGGCCCCGCAGCACGTCGCGCACCACGTCCACCTGCTGGTCACGGCCGGCCGCTGACGACCGTGACCACCACCGCCCCCGCCGGCGTCCTGGCCGCGCTGCTCCCGCCCCACGTCCACTGTGCCGAGTCCTTCGGTGACCCGTCCGAGGAGCGACTGCTGCCATTGGAGGCGGCGTACATCCAGGACCGTTCGCCGCGCCGCCGACGGCAGTTCGCCACCGCCCGGGCACTCGCCCGCCAGGCGCTCGGCGCTCTCGGGCACCCGCCGGTGCCGCTGCTGCCGGGGCCCGGCGGGGCGCCCCGATGGCCGGTGGGTGTCACGGGCAGCATCACCCACACGGACGGGTACACGGCCTGCGCGGTCGCCGGTACCGGGCGGCTCACCTCGCTCGGGATCGATGCCGAGCCCGCCCGGCCGCTTCCCCGGGGCGTGCTGCAGCTGGTCAGCAGCGCGTCCGAACGCGGCGGCCTGGCGGAGCTGCCCGAGGGCCAAGCCCCGTGGGACACCGTTCTGTTCAGCGCCAAGGAGGCCGCCTACAAGGCCGTCCATCCGCTGACCGGCACCTGGGCTCCGCTGGCGGCCATCGCCGTCACCGTGCACGCCGACGGCACCTTCACCGCCCGGCACCCGCACCTCCCGGCCGTCCGCACCGGCTCCTGGGGCGTGCACCGCGGCACGGTCGTCACCGCGCTCGCCCTCTCGGCGTCCCGGGCGGCCGCCGCATGAGACGCCCGCCGCCTGTGGACCACGCCCGCCCCGCTCCTCGTTCGACGCCGGTACGGCTGGTGCCGAACGAGGGGCGGGGCTACGGGGTTTCGCCCTGATCGGTGTGGCGCGCGGCCGGTTCGCCTGCGGCGGGCGCGGCGGGGCTCTAGCGTGGCGTCGACGTTGTCGGCGGACGGAAGGGCGCTGAGGTGGATTTCCCGAGCAGGAAGGCCCTGGACGGGTTGACGGAGGCCGAGCACGGCGCGCTGGCGGCGATGCACGGCACGGTCAGCGGCCTGCACGCGGAGTGGCGGTCGGCGCTCGCCGTGGAGATGCGGTTGAGGTACGCGGCCGACGCCGCCGAGGGCCGTCGCGACGACGGGGACGACGGGGTGGCGCCGCGGCTCGACTACGAGGTCGCGCGGGAACTGAACGGCGCGGCCTTCGAGTTCTCGCAGGCGGTGGAGGTGCTGCTGTGGCGTACGGCCAGCGCGTACGCGGTGCTGGGCATCACCGTGCTGGACCGGCTGGTCGCCGGCAACCCGCCGCTGTCCGAGGGCGTGGTGGGGCAGCTGTGCGAGGAGCCGCTGCTCGGCGCGTTCGAAGCCGCGGTCACCATCCCGGTCGAGCAGTTGCTCGTGGCCCGCGACGGCGCCGAGCAGGCGCATGCCCGCAAGGGGCGGCGGAGGATGGCCGCACTCGTGGAGCAGGCGTACGGGTGCCTGGAGGACGAGGCGCTGCCGGCCGCCGCAGGACGGGTCGCCGCGGCTCGGAGCCGTCTGTCGGTGGCGGCCCCGGATGGGTTCGACGCGCCATGGCTGGGCTACCTGGAGCCGCTGGTCGGACTCGCACGGCAGGGGCCGTACGAGATCAGCGCGTTCCTGAGGCGCCGGGCCTGAGGCGCCAGGCCTGAGGCGACGGACCCGACCCGGCCGGGCCTCCCCGGCGGCGGCACGTGATGCGGCCTCCGGGGGGCCGGCTGCCGGGTGGACGGCCGGACCGACGTGGTCGGGCAGCCGGTCAGGCCGCCGTGGTCGGGGCGCCGGGGCGGTCGTCCTGTCGCGCGACGGCCACCGACCACTGCGGGAACTGCTCCGCGGGTATCGCGGAGGAGGCGGCGGAGGCGGCGGAGTCGGGGCGGAGCGACGCGGCGGGGAGGAACACGACGCGGCAGCGCCGGCACAGCCAGGTCGCCCGCCACACCTGGTGGAGCTGCTGCCACTGCTCGTAGGTCCGCGGCCACTGGTCCGCCGCGTCGCTCCGCCGGCTCCGGTGGGCGAAGTGGACGGCGAGTCCGATGCCCAGCAGGACCGCGGCGAAGAGGAACGCCCCGTAGTGGTAGCCGAACTGGTACGCGGCGTCGTCGACGTCGTCGGCCTTGTCGCCGGAGCCCAGCGTGGTCAGTCCCAGCAGGCCCGTCAGGCCGGCCAGGACGAAGAGGGCGACCGCGGCCCCGCTCGTGCCCCGGGGCTCGGACGGCATCGTCAGCAGCTCCCGCGTCGGCGGGTCGAGCGGCCGGTCGGAGTCCAGGAGGGCGAGGCGCACGGTGACGGTCTCGTCCGCCGTGGCGCAGGTCGGGCAGGTGGTGCTCATCGAGAGGTGGCTCCGGAAGTGGCGCGTGGTGTACGTGGTGTACGGAGGAGCACGTAGTACAGCACAGGGAACTGACTGCTCGTGCGACCGGCCCCGGAGCCGGGAGGCCGCTCCCTGTGGGAGGCGGCCGCGGCGGGTCACGACGGGTCACGGCGCCAGGGCGCCTCCGGGGGCGAGGGCGAGGTCGGCGAAGCGCTCCGCGATGAGCCGGTGGGCCTCCGGGGAGGGGTGGAGGCCGTCGGGGAGCGGGTGGGCCTCGTGGTCCTGCTCGCCGTAGAGGGCCAGGCCGTCCAGGTGGTGGAGGTGGTGGTCGCCGTCGGCCCGGCGGTCGGCGACGATGCGGGCCAGTTCGGCGCGGATGACGGTGAGGGTGAGCCGGCCGGCGGCGACGTCGGCGGGGTCTCCGGTGGCTCGGAAGCGCAGGGTGCCGCTGCTGAAGTCGGGGGCGAGCGGGCCCGGCACGGTTTCGTGGAGCGGGCAGAGCAGCGGGGAGACGAGCAGCAGTGGCGTGCTCGGGTGGCCGTCCCGGACGGTGTCCAGGAAGCCGTGGACGGCCGGGGTGAAGGCGCGCAGCCGCATCAGGTCGCTGTTCACCAGGTTGATGCCGAGCTTGAGGCTGATCAGGTCCGCGGGGGTGTCGCGGATGGTGCGCGCGGTGAAGGGGTCGAGCAGGGCGCCGCCGCCGAAGCCGAGGTTGGTCAGGTCCAGGCCCGCGCGGTTGGCGACCAGGGCGGGCCAAGTGCCGGTGGGGTGCGCGGCGTTGGAGCCGTGGCTGATCGAACTGCCGTGGTGCAGCCAGCGCTTGCGGGTGCCGGTCGGGACCGGCTCGACCGGGGCGTCGGTGTCGAGGGCGATCAGTTCGGTGGTCTCGGTGTGCGGGAGCCAGATCTCGACGGTCTTGTCCCGCTCCGGCAGGCCGGTGAACCGGGCGCTGCCGGACGGTCCTTCGGTCAGTTCGAAGCGGCCGGTGGCGAGGTCGACGGTGCGCAGGTTGCCGCCGGGGACGCCGGCTTGCGCGGTGAGCCGGCCGTCCACCAGGAGGTCGTAGACGCCGTCCGGGACGTTCGGGACGCCCGGGTAGGCGCGCTTGGTGGGGACGGCGTGCAGCGTGATCGTGGTGGCGCGGGTGCGGAAGGCCAGCCGGACGCCGGAGGGCTGGGACTCGGCCACCGCGAGCTGCTCGTCCGGGATCCGTCGGCGGGCGGCGGCGGGCAGGCGGTGCGGCAGCAGGCCGCGGCGGGTGTGTTCGACGTCGAGGTGGCCGTGGAGGAGGTCCTCGGTGACGGGGGTGGTGATCGTGGTCATGATGCTTCTTCGGTTCGTCGGTTCGTCGGGTCGCCTGGTCGTCAGACCGGGCTCATGGGCGGATGGCCGGACTGGTCGTACGGGAGGCCGGTCAGTCGGTCAGCCGGTCGCACGGACTCCGCCCGAGCGCAGCAGCGCGTCGAGGGAGTCGATGATCCAGTCCCAGGACTGCCGCGCGTCGACGGCGGTGTGGCTGAAGCCGCCGGCCGCCTCCAGGCTGATGTAGCCGTGGAAGACGCTGCCGAGCATCCGCACCGCGTGGGTCTGCTCCGGTTCGCCCAGGTCGTAGCCGCGCAGGAGCGCCCTGGACATCTGGGCGTGCCGGACGCCCGCGCTGGCGGCGGCCGTCTCGGCGTCCAGGCGCAGGCGGGTGGCGTCGTAGCGGCCGGGGTGGCGGGCCGCGTAGTCGCGGTAGGCGTCCGCGAAGGCGGCGAGCGCGTCGCGGCCCGCCCGGCCGGCGAGGGCGTCGGCGACGAGGTCGGCGAGTTCCTCCAGGGCGTACAGGGCGATCCGGGTCTTGAGGTCCTGGGAGCTCTTGAGGTGGGAGTAGAGGCTGGCCGTCCGGACGCCGAAGCGGCGGGCTACCGCGGCGACGGTCACCTGGTCGAAGCCGACCTCGTCGGCGAGTTCGGCGCCCGCGACGACCAGGCGTTCGACGGTCAGCCCTGCCCGTGCCATGTGCGTTCTCCCGTACGGTCGCGTCGGTGGCCTACGGACAGTATGGGATTGCCTAAATGGTTTAGGCAAATGGAAACGACCTGCTCAGCCCGCTCAGCCCGCTCAGCCCGCCAGGATCACCGTCTCCGCCGGCCCCGAGAAGCCCGCCGCCTGCGGCTGGCTGCCCGTGGCGGCCAGCCGGCGGTGCTCCTGCGGACTGACGCCGCGCACCCGCTTGAAGGCCGCCGAGAGCGCGAAGGCGTTGCTGTAGCCGACTTTGCGGGCGGCGAAGGCGACGGTGCACTCGGGCTCGCGCAGCAGGTCGGCGGCGACCGCCAGGCGCCAGCCCGCCAGGTACGCCATCGGGGGCTCGCCGACCAGGGCGGTGAAGCGGCGGGCCAGGCCGGCCCGGGAGACGCCGACCCGCTGGGCCAGTTCGGCGACCGTCCACGCGGTGGCCGGGTCGTCGTGCATCAGCCGCAGCACCGGGCCGACCACCTGGTCGTGCTGCGCGCGGTACCAGGCGGGGGCACCGGAGTCGGGGGCGGCCAGCCAGGAGCGCAGCACGGAGACCACCAGCAGGTCCAGGATGCGGTCCAGGACGAGCTCCTGGCCGGGCTCGTTGCGCCCTATCTCGGCGGCCAGCAGGTGCACCAGGGTGTCGTCCGCGCCGGTGCCGGCCGGGCGGACCAGCAGCGCGGGCAGGCAGCCCAGCAGCCGCTGGCCGATCTCGTGCTCGGCCTGGTAGGTGCCGGACAGCACCACCGAGGAGGCCCGGTCGCCCTCCCGCCCCTGGCCCCAGGTCCGGACGCCGAGCGACATCACCTCGGAGACGTCCACCCCGCCCTTGGTGCAGACCTGGCCCGGGCCGACGATCACGTCCACCGGGGTGTCCGGATCGTCCGCCACCGTGTACGGCTCCGGGCCGCGCACGATCGCCACGTCCCCGGGGTGCAGCAGCAGCGGGGTGCCGCGCTCGGGCAGGATCCAGGCGTCGCCGCGGACCATCGTCACGACCGAGAGCGGGGCCCGGTCCTCGATCCGCAGCGACCACGGCGGGGTGAGGATGGAGCGCAGCAGGAACGCGCCACGGGCCTTGGGGCCGTCGAGGAGTCCCGTCAGAGTGTCCATGCCGCCAAGTGTAGACGTCGGCACATCATTTGACGCTTCGTCATTTGAGGGACTCTTGAGTGATCGAGGTGGCCCGCACCGCCCCGATGCCGGATGATCTGCCCACGGGGTATGGACCGAGACACGGCGAACGCGATACGGCGGTACGGCAGTACAGCGGTACCGACAGCGAGAAGTGAGGGGCTCACGACGATGGAAACGGCACGCACACTCGTCCTGGTGGCGGCCACTGTCACCTGTGGACTGACCGCGGGACTGTTCTACGGATTCTCCTGCTCGGTCATGCCCGCGCTCGCGCGGGCCGAGGACCGGACCTTCATCGAGGTCATGCAGCGCATCAACAAGGCGATCCTGAACGGCTGGTTCGTCCTCGGCTTCGTCGGCGCCCTGCTCGCCACCGCGGCCGCGGTCGCCCTGCACCTGCCCTCGGACGGGCACGACGTCCTGCCCGCGACCATCGCCGCCCTCGTGCTGTACATCGCGATGATCGGGGTGACCCGCTCGGTCAACATCCCGCTGAACGACGAGCTCGAGGCCGCCGGGTCGCCCCAGCGGATCGCCGACCCGGCCGCGGTGCGCAGCCGCTTCGAGGCGCGCTGGGTGCGCTTCAACGTGCTGCGCACCCTGCTGTCGACCGGCGCGCTGGCCTGCCTCGCGTGGGCGCTGATCCTCAACGGGCAGAGCTGACCGGCCCGCACCCGCTACGGGCGGAGCCGACCGGGCCGAGCCCCTTCGACGGCCGGCCCGGACCCGCTCAGCAGCCGGGCCGAGCCCGCTCGACGGGCGGCCCCAGCGCGCCGCCCGTCCCCCGCCACCCTCTGCCGCCGGCCCGACTCAGCCGCAGAGGGTGGCGAAGCCGTACCCGCGCGCCTTGAGCGTGGAGATGATCGTCGGCAGCGCGGCCACCGTCTGACTGCGGTCGCCGCCGCCGTCGTGCATCAGGACCACCGAGCCGGGACGGACGTTGTCCAGCACCCGTGACCGGATCGCGGCCGTGCCGGGGCGGGACCAGTCCGCCGGATCCACCGACCAGAGCACGACCTGCTTGCCGAGCGCCGCGGCCTTCGAGCGCACCGTGCTGTTCACCGCGCCGTACGGCGGGCGCAGGCAGCTCGGGGTGCGGCCGGTCCGCGCGCGGATCGCCCGGTCGGTGTCGGCCACCTGCGCGTCGAGCGCGGCGGCGGAGAGCTTGCGCAGGTCCGGGTGCGACCAGGAGTGGTTCTGCACGCTGTGGCCCTGCTTGGCGACCTGCGCGGTCACCGAGGGGTGGGCGGCGACGTTCTGCCCGATCTCGAAGAAGGTCGCGCGCACCCCGTACCGGGCGAGCGTCGCCAGGACCTTGGGCGTGTAGGCGGGGCTGGGGCCGTCGTCGAAGGTCAGGTAGACCACCTTGCCGCCGTTGGCACCGGCCGCCTCCGCCCCGGTGGCGGGCAGGGCGACCGCCGCTCCCGCCGCCAGGGCGACGACGAGCGCGCCGATCGCGGTCCGGATCCTGCCGACTGCCGTTCGCCTGCCGGGTCGTACGGTCATGTCTGCC
Source organism: Kitasatospora sp. NPDC056800 (assembly GCF_042789775.1). Lineage (NCBI taxonomy): Bacteria > Bacillati > Actinomycetota > Actinomycetes > Kitasatosporales > Streptomycetaceae > Kitasatospora > Kitasatospora sp. NPDC056800. The sequence continues at coordinate 34,565 of NZ_JBHUAL010000006.1, forward strand.
CCCTGCGGTCGGAACTCCCGTGCACCGGCCGCCAGTCTGCTCCCGAGGGGCCGTCCGCCGCGACCCTCCGTCGATCGCGAGCGAACGGAACCGGCCAGTGGGAGCACCGGGCGCCGTAAGCACCAGACACCGCCGGGCACCGCGGGTATCGGACATGCCGAGGCCCCCGGCGGGGTTCCGCCGGGGGCGCGGTACGGGGGTTCGGCGTTCAGCGCCCCGCGCGGCCGTGCAGCACCAGGGAGCGGGTCAGCGCGAACAGCCCGCCGGCGCAGAGCGCGGTGCGGAGCATGTTGACCGGGACCCAGGTGTCCGCGAACTTGGCCCGTACGGCGGCCAGGTCGTGGATCTGCGCCGGGTCGCCGGCCGCCGCCAGCTCGTTGTTGAGCGGGATGTTGACGCCCATGGTGACGATCAGCGCCACCACGTACAGCGCCGTCGCGGCCGCCGCCCAGAGCGCGGCCTGGCGCCGGCCTGCCTTGTGCTGGAGCCAGGCGGCGATGCCGGTGGCGAGGAACGCGCCGACGAAGACCAGGCCGAACAGCCCGTTCCCGTCGATCGCCTTGTTGATCTGCTGCATCGCCGCCACGTAGGTGTGGTCGTCGCCCGCCGCGAGGCCCGGCATCACCGAGACGTCGAAGGCGAAGAACAGGCCCGCCATCAGGCCCATCGCGACGGTGGCGCCCACCAGGAGCGGCCCGGCGGCCTTGCTCCGGGTGGCGGGTACGGCCGGGGCCGTACCGCCCGGCGCGAGGCCGGTGAAGGACTGTGCGGCGGTGTAGGAAGCAGGGGTCGCGGTCTGATTCGAGCGCATCGGTTTTCCTTCGGTCTCCCCGGTCCCCGCCCGACGCGGGGACCCTCCCGGTGTCCGGGCCGCCGGCCTCCTCACCGCTCCCGGCCGGGGCCGGGTGTTCGGTCAGGCGGTCGGCGCCGCCCGGCACCGACGATCAAGTGGACTGCCGTACGGACGGCAGGTGTTGCCCTTCTGGCTGGTCACGCGTTCCACACGCCCGAGGCGGCGGCCTCGCGGGCGTAGTCGGCGAAGTCCCGCGGCTCACGGCCCAACGCCCGCCGCACCCCGTCGCCCAGCGACGCGTTGCGGCCGTCCAGGATCACCGAGAACAGCTCCGCGAAGTCCGCCGGCAGCCCCGCCGCCTCCAGCACCCCCCGGTACGACTCCTCCGACACCGCCTCGAACCGCACCTCACGCCCCGTCGCCGCCGACAGCTCCACCGCCACGTCCGAGAACGACAGCAGCCGCGGCCCCGTCAGCTCGTACACCTCCCCCGCGTGCCCCGCCTCCGTCAACGCCGCCACCGCCACGTCCGCGATGTCCTCCGCGTCCACGAACGGCTCCACCGCACCACCCACCGGCAACGCCAACTCCCCCGCCAGCACCGGCTCCAGGAAGAACGACTCACTGAAGTTCTGGTTGAACCACGCGCACCGCACCACCGTCCACGCGGCCCCCGACTCCATCACCGCCTTCTCCCCCGCCTCCGCGGCCTCCTCACCGCGCCCCGACAGCAGCACCAGCCGCCCCACCCCGCGCTCCGCCGCCAACCGCGAGAACGCCCCCACCGCCTCCACCGCACCCGGGAACGCCAGATCCGGGTAGTACGTCAGATACGCCGCACTCACACCCTCCAACGCCCCCTCCCACGTCCCCTCGTCGTGCCAGTCGAACGGCACCGCACCCGAACGCGACCCCACCCGAACCCCGTACCCCAGGGCCGTCAGCCGGTCCGCCACCCGCCGACCCGTCTTCCCCGTCCCACCGACCACCAGCACGACACCGGACTCGACCGCGAGATCCACCACACCAGCCATCACAATCACCCTCACTCGGAGTAGGAGCCTGTTCGGATCGGCGGACCCGCCGGTGTTCGTGAACCCTGCGCGTCCGTCCTTGTGCTCACCAGTCAAGGCCACTCCGGGCCGGCGAACCATAGCCTCCGCACTCAGTTCCATGCGCGAGCGTCTACACCCCCGCCGCGCCCCCTCCGCCCTCCACCAGAACACACCCAAGCCCCCACGAACCACCCGTCTCGACCCCTCCTCCAGCAGCCCTTGAGCATCCGGCCGGACACTCCGCCGGAGTGGGCCCGGGTGGTGGCCATCGGTTGAGCACCCGGAGCCGGGCGGGGGCGCTGCCGGGGAGGCGGCTCAGCGGAAGGCGGCGATGTTCTCGGAGACCCAGCGCTGGAAGGGCCTGGCGGGGGATCCGGTGATCGCTTCGACGGTGTCGCGCACCTCCAGCAGCTCGTCGTTGACGTCGCCGCCCGTCACGTCCAGCACCGCGTCCGCGGCCTCGGCCCCCAGGAGCGCGGACAGCTCGCGGTGGGCCTCCGCGCGGCCGGTCTCCGCGACGGGCACCTCCCGCCCCAGGGCCGCCGCGACGGCCTCCAGCTGCTGTCGGGCCGTCACCCGCCGCGGGCCGGTCAGCGCGTAGGTCCGTCCCCGGTGGCCGGGTTCGGTGAGCGCCACGCGCGCCACGGCCGCGATGTCCGCGGGGTGGACGGTGGGCAGCCCGGTGTCCGCGTACGGCACGCGGACCGTCCGGCGCTCGCGGATCGCCGGCGCCCACCACAGGGCGTTCGAGGCGAACTGCGTCGGCCGGAGCACCGTCCACGCCATGCCGCTGTCCATGAGCAGCCGCTCGACGGCGGCGTTCTCGCGGGCGGGGCCCAGGTGCGGATGCGTCTGGACGGTGATGGACGACACCAGTACCACGTGCTCGACACCCGCCCGGCGGGCGGCGGCGAGGATCTCGGCGTCGGAGCCGATCCGCGACACCAGGAACAGCGAGCGCACCCCGTCGAGGGCGGACGCCAGGGCGGCCGGGTCGGCGAAGTCGCCTTCGCGCACCTCCACCCCCTCGGGGAACCGGGCCCGGGCGGCGTCACGGGTGAGGCCTCGGAGGGGGCCCGCTCCGTGCGCCCGCAGGTCCTCCAGCAGGGCGCGTCCGATGTTCCCGGTGGCTCCGGTCACAAGAATCATGGGCCTTCTCCTGTCATCTGACGACTGATCGGAGGGAAGGCTATGAATTCAAGCCGACTTGAGGTCAAGCAGCTCGCCGAGGAGGCACCCGGCAGCAGCCGTGCGAGGTCCTGAGCCTGCCCACCGAACGCGACCGCGCAGGGCGCACCCGCGATGTCGCCACGGCCCGGCTACGGCAGGTCCGGTAGGGGGCGGTGGAGACCGGTCGGGCATGATGCCTCGGTGTTCTACGAAGATCTGACCGAGTACACCTACAACGCCAAGGACTATTTCGACGAGCCGGAGCCCGGGTTCCGCGCCCTCTGGTACCGCCCCGCCTACACCCGGTTGAACGTCGGCTGGCTGGAGGCCGGCCAGCCCTATCCGACCGGGACGGTGCCCGCCGAGTTCACGGCGAAGCTGAGGGCCGTCCAACAGGTGCAGTGGATGAACGTCTGCCTCGGGCTGCACGACTGCGACCTGTGCCCGCCGGGCGACGAGTACCCGGAGGGCAACGGCGAGATCCGGATCCCGAGCGCGCCGCCGATCGCCTATGCGGCACCGTTCCTGATCACCCACTACATCACCGCGCACGACTACCGGCCGCCGACCGAGTTCATCGACGCCGTCATGGCGGTCGACCTCGACGCGTGGGCGGCGGCACAGTGGCCCGAGGTGCCCTTCCCGTGGGTGCCGGAGGAAGGGGTCGAGTGGCTGCTGGAGTAGCAGCGCCGCGGGCGGAGGGGTCCGGATTGCCGGACTCCTCCGCCCGCGGCGGGGGCTCAGCGGACCATGGCCGCCAGGACGCTGCGCCAGTCCTCGCCGGGTTCGGGGGCGAGGGGAGCGGCCAGGGTGTCCGCGCGGTAGTGCCAGGGGCGGCGGAGGTCCTCGTCGGCGTCGGGGGCGGTGGTGATGGGGCTGTCGGAGCCGAGTAGGCGGACCAGTTCCGCGGTGAACTCGGGCCAGGAGACGTGTCCGCTCACCGCGTTGACGACCCGGCCGGCGGCGGGGTGGTCGGGGGTGAGGCAGGCGGTGAGGGCGCGGGCCAGGGCGGCGGCGTGCACCCAGGACGCGCCGTACCACTCGTCGTCGGAGGGGAGGCCGATCGGGTGTCCGGCCAGGGCGGCCTGGTAGAGGGCGCCGGTGGAGCCCCAGCGGAGCTGGTCGCGCAGGCGGTGGTGCGGGCCCCAGACGATCGGGGCGCGGACGGCGACGGCCTGGCCGCGGCCGGTGGCGGCGGCCTCGAAGAGGATCCGCTCGCTGTCCAGCTTGGCCTGCCCGTACGGGGTGACCGGCGCGCCGCTGGGGCCGCCCTCGGGGACCTCGGTGCCCGGCGGGCGGCCGTACGCGTCGATGCTGCTGACGAAGACGAACGGGCCGCCCCGCCAGCCGTCGACCAGCGCGCGCATCGCGGCGAGGTCGGTGGCGTGGTCGGTGAAGGTGCAGGCGGAGTGGATGACGGCGTCGACGCCTTCGACGGCCCGGCGCAGGCTGTCGAGGTCGCCGAGGTCGCCCTCCGCCACCTCGGCGCCGTTCAGCACGGGCAGGTGCGCGGACTCGGGCCGGACCAGTACCCGGACCGGCCGGCCCTGGGCCATCAGCTCCTGGAGCACGGCCGCGCCGACCCCTCCGGTGGCGCCGGTGAGCAGGACGGTGCCGGTGCGGGCGCCGGTGGTCCGCGGGCGGGCGCCGGCCTGGGCGAGGGCGGCGCTGCGCTCGTCCGCGCGGGTGGCGAGCAGGGCGGCGAGGGCGCGCGGGGTGCGCTGTTCCAGGATGTCGAGGCCGGTGAGCGGCAGCCCGGTGCGGGTGCGCAGGCGTTCGGCGAGCTGGACGGCGATGAGGGAGTGGCCGCCGAGGGCGAAGAAGTCGCCGTCGGCGGGCGGGGTCGCGCTGAGCAGTTCGCCGAACGCCTGCCGGACGACGTCCAGCGGGCCGCCCTCCAGCGGAGCGGCACCGGACAGCGGAGCGGTGCCGGACAGCGCGGCGGTGCCGGACAGCGCGGCGGTGCCGGGCTGCGGGCCCGCGCCGGGCAGCCGGTCGCGGTCCGGGGTGCCGTCGGGGAGGCGGGGCAGCCGGTCCAGCAGGGTGACCGCGCGCGGCAGTTCGGCGGCCGGCAGGCGCCCGCGCAGGGCGGCCCGCAGGGCGCTGCCGGCCGGCGCGACGGGCCCGCGCACCACCGCGTAGGCGAGCGGCGGGCCGTCGGGGTGCTCGACGACGGCCGCCTCGACCACCGCGGGATCGGCCGTGAGGGCGGCCACCACCGGGTGTTCGGCGGCGGCCAGCCGCTCGCCGGGCAGTGCGGACAGTGCCAGGTCCGGGTTGCCGGCCACGGCGGTGAGCAGCGCGGCGAAGGCGTCGGCGAGCCGGGCGGCGGTGGTCGCGTCCAGCGCGTCCTGGTCGTGCTGGACCAGGACGCGCGGCCGCGGGCCGTCCTCCAGCAGCAGGGTGAGGCCGAACTTGGCCAGTCCCAGGTCGAGTTCGACGTTCTCGGTGTCGAGGCCGGGCAGCACCAGCGGGTCGGCGATCCGGAGCAGGTCGCAGCTGACCGAGAGCAGCGGGGTGCCGTCCGCCCCGCGCGAGGCCGCGCCGAGCCGCTCGACCACGAGGTCGAACGGCACCTCGTGGTGCTGCTGGGCGTCGAGCAGGGCGGTGCGGACGAGACCGAGCAGTTCGGCGAACGACGGGTCTCCGGACGGATTCGTCCGCACGGCGAGGGTGTTGACGGCGAGGCCGACGGTCCGGCGGAACTCGGGCCGCGCGCGGTGGCCGCTGGCGCAGCCGAGGACGAGGTCGTCCTGCCCGGAGGCGGTGCGCAGCACGGCGAACGCGGCGGCCAGGACGACGGTGTACAGCGTGGCGCCGTGCCGCGCGCCGAGGACGCGCAGCCGTTCCACCACGGCGGGATCCACCGGGGCGGTGTGCAGGGCGGCGCGGCGCTCGCGGGCGCCGGGCGGGACGGGCCGCAGCAGCGACAGCGGTCGGGCTCCGGACAGACCGGCCGCGAGGGTGTCGGCGGCGGCCGTCAACTCGGCCTCCCGGGCTCGCTCCTGGCGGGCGTAGTCGGCGTACGAGGGGGCCACCGACGGGAGTTGGGCCGGAACCCCCTCGCATCCGGCGCGGTACAGCGCGGCGATGTCCGACGCGATGAAGGGCAGCGAGCCGCCGTCCACCGCGATGTGATGGATCGTCAGCAGCAGTGTGTGGTCCTCGGGACCGTGCCGCAGCAGCAGGGCGCGCAGCACCGGGCCGGCGGCGAGGTCGAACGGGCGGGCGGCCTCGGCGAGGAGCTGCTCGGGGCCGGTGGCGTCCAGCACCGGCAGCGGCACCGGGGCGACCGGGTCGGTCTGCTGGTAGGGCTGGTCGCCCCGGCGCGGGTAGCGGGTGCGCAGGACGGCGTGCCGCTCGGTCAGGCCGGTGATCGCGGCGGCGAGGGCGGCCTGGTCGAGCGGGCCGCGCAGCCGGGTGGCGATCGGCACGTTGTAGAGGGCGCCGCCCTGGCCGAGGTGGTCCATCAGCCACATCCGCTGCTGGGCGTGCGAGAGCGGGGCCGGCTCGACGGGTGCGGCCGGACCGCCGGGCGCGACGGGTCGGGCGGGGGCGGTGGCGGTGCGGCGGTCGCGGGCGCGGCGCAGCAGGTCGGTCTGGTCGACGGTGCTCATCGGTCGGCTCCGGGGGTGTCGTCGGCGGCCCGCAGGGCGCGTTCCAGCAGGTCGGCCTGGGCGGCGACGGTCGGGTGGGCGAGGAAGTCGGCGAGCGACAGCTCGACCCCGAGGTCCTCGCGCAGGTCGTCCACGACCCACATGGCGAGCAGCGAGTGGCCGCCCTCGGCGAGGAAGTCGGCGGCCGGGTCGGTGATCGGGCGTTCCAGGGCCCGGCTCCACGCCTCGGCGACGACCTGCTGGATCGGGCCGAGCCCGGCGCTGGTGGCCGGGTGCGCCCCGGTCGGCCCGCCGCCGGCCGGGGGCGCCCCGGCCCGCTCGTCGGCGGCCAGCGCCCGCCGGTCCACCTTCCCGCTGCCGGTCAGCGGCAGCGCGGCGAGCACGGTCCAGGCGGTGGGCACCAGATGGGCGGGCAGCTGCTCGGCCAGCCGGGCGCGCAGCGCCTCGACGGCCGGGCGGGCGCCCTCGGCGAGCACCAGGCAGGCGGTGAGCGCGGCGTCGGGCTGCCCGGCCCGGCGGACCACGACCGCCGCCTCGGCGACCTCGGGCAGCTGGAGCAGCGCGTGCTCGACCTCGCCGGGTTCGATCCGGTAGCCCCGTACCTTGACCTGGTCGTCGGTGCGCCCGTGGTACTCCAGGGAGCCGTCCGGCAGTTGGGCGACCCGGTCGCCGCTGCGGTAGGCGCGTCCGATGCCCGGCAGTTCGCGGAAGCGCTCGGCGGTCAGCTCCGGCCGGTCGAGGTAGCCGAGGGCCAGCCGGTCGCCGGCGATCCACAGTTCGCCGACGGCGCCCGGCGCCACCGGCGCGAGGCCCTCGTCCAGGACGTAGGCGCGGGCGCCGCCGAATGTCCGGCCGATCGGGACGGAGCCGGCGCAGTCGGCCGGGGTGACCCGGTGGACGGTGGTGAAGGTGGTGGCCTCGGTCGGCCCGTACCCGTTGACCAGTTCGAGCCAGGGGAAGGCCCGCAGCACGGCGCCCGCGTGCTCGGCGGAGATCGCCTCGCCGCCGACGACCAGGGTGCGCAGCACGCCGAAGATCCGGGAGCGCCGGGCGGCCAGGTGGTGGAAGAGCGCGGTGGTGAGGAAGACGGTGGTGACGCCGAAGCTCTCGACGTCGCGGACCAGGTCCTCGGCGCTGGGCCGCTCGCTCGGGGAGACGGCCACGGCGGCGCCGCGGGCGAGCGGGGCCCACAGTTCGAAGGTGGCGCCGTCGAAGGAGACGGTGGAGTGGAAGAGCACCCGGTCGCGCGGGCCGAGGACGACCGCGTCCTCGGCGGTGACCAGGTCGGCGACGGCGCGGTGCGGGACGAGGACGCCCTTGGGGCGGCCGGTGGAGCCTGAGGTGTAGTAGAGCAGGGCGGGCGCGGCCGGGTCGGCGGCGTCGGGCGCCGTGCCGTCGGTGGCCTCGGTGCCGCGCTCGGTCAGCACCAGGGTGAGCTCCTCGGGGAGCCCGGCCTCGGCGAGCAGCCCCTTGTCGCCGAGGACGAGCCGGAGGTCCGCGTCGGCGGTGAGTTCGGCGATCCGCGGGCGCGGGTAGGCCGGGTCGATCGGGACGGCCAGGGCGCCGGCCCGCCAGACGGCGAGCTGGGCGACGACGTACCGGGTCGAGCGGGCGCACAGCAGGCCGACGGCGCTGCCGGGGCCGATCCCCCGGGCGGCCAGGACGGCGGCCAACCGGCCTGCGGCGTCGACGAGTTCGCGGTAGGTGAGGACGGTGGAGCCGTCGGTCACGGCGAGCGCGTCGGGGCGGCTCTCGGCCTGCCGGGCGACGAGGGCGGGCAGGTCGGTCAGGGCCAGCTGGTCGGTCGCAGCAGACCGGGCCGCGGCGGGCGAGGACATGGTGGTCACGGTGGTTCCCTTCCGGGCGCCCCGGCCGGGTGGGCCGGGGCGCCCCGCTGAGGAGGTTCGGGCGGGGTCAGGCGGTCGCGGCCAGATCGGCCACCCGTTCCTCGACCAGCCGGGCGACGGCCCGCAGGTCGGGCTGACGCAGCACCAGGGGGGCGCGCAGCCGGACGCCGTACTCGTTCTCCAGGGCCTCCAGCAGTCTCGCGGCGGCGAGCGAATTTCCGCCCGCGGCCAGGAAGTTGTCCTCGGGACCGAGGTCGGCGCGGCCGATCAGCTCGCGGCAGAGCTTCAGCACGGTCCGCTCGACCGGGCCGCACCCTTCCTCCACCGCGTCCGCCAGGTCAGCGTCCGGCACCGCCACGTCGGCCAGCAGGGCCTGGCGGTCCACCTTGCCGTTGGCGTCCAGCGGGAAGCGCTCCACCAGGTGGACGGCGGAGGGCACGGCCTGCTCGGGCAGCCAGGGCCGGACGGAGTCGAGCAGCGCCGCCGGGTCGGCGCCGTCCTCGGCGTGGACGAAGGCCAGCAGCCGGACCCCGCCGGTCGGCGCCTGTTCGGCGGCGACCACCGCCCGGCGCACCTGCGGGTCGCGCTCGAAGGCGGCCTCGACCTCGGCGGGTTCGATCCGCACGCCGCTGACCTTGACCTGGTCGTCGAGGCGGCCGTGGAACTCCAGTACGCCGTCCGGCCGCATCACCACCCGGTCGCCGGTGCGGTAGACCCGGTCGGTGCCGACCACGCCGGCGGGCGCGTCGACGAAGCGGCGGGCGGTCAGCTCGGGGTCGAGGTACCCGGCGGCCAGGCCGCGGCCGCCGATCCGCAGCTCGCCGGCCGTGCCGCGCGGTACCGGGCGGCCGTCCTCGTCGGTGACCAGGACGACGACGCCGTCGATCGGCAGGCCGATCGGCGGGGCGCCGGCGCCGTGGTCCCCGCCGGGGGCCATGGTGTGCATGGTGGTGGTGACGGTGGCCTCGGCGGGGCCGTAGGCGTTGTGGACGGTCGCGGTGACGTCGGGCCCGGGGGCGCGGCGCAGCCGGTCGCCGCCGATCACCAGGTGGCGCAGCGCCAGCCCGGCGGGCCAGGGCCGACCGAGGACGGGCTCGGCCAGCGGGGTGGGCAGGATGGACACGGTGATGCCGGCCTCGCGCCACCAGTCGGTGAGCGCGCCGGTGTCCCAGCGGACCGCCTCGGGGGCGACGACCAGGGCCGCGCCGGAGGTGAGGCCGGCCCACAGCTCCTGCACGTGCGGGTCGAAGGCGACGCCGATCAGCAGGCTGTGCCGCTCCCCGGGGCCGAGGCCGGTCGCCCCGCGGTACCACTGCAGCAGCGCGCCGAGCGCGGGCTCGGTGACGGCGACGGCCTTCGGGGTGCCGGTGGAACCGGAGGTGAGCACCGCGTAGTGGGTGCCGACCGGGACGCGCACCTGCCCGCCGGAGGTCAGGGCGGCCACCACGCCGGCGGTGGGCAGGTCCAGCGGCAGCCGCTCGCCGCCGGGCGGCAGCAGGTCCGGCTCGCCGACCAGGCAGGCCGGGCGCAGCTGCTCGGCGACGGCGCGCAGCCGGCGCTCGCCGGGGCGCGGGCCGAGCGGCAGGTGGACGGCGCCGAGCTTGGCGGCGGCCAGGGTGACGGCGACCAGCGAGACCGAGTGGGCGAGGCAGACGCCGAGCAGGTCGCCGGGGCCGACCCTGCCGCGCAGCGCCTCGGCCACGGTGTCGGCGAGGCGGTCGAGTTCGGCGTAGCTGTAGACCTGCCCGCCGTCGATCAGGGCGGGGGCGTCGGGGGTGCGGTGCGCCCAGGCGGTGAACAGGTCGAGCACCGCGCCGTCCTGGTGCGGGCGGCCGTAGCCGATGCTCAGACTGCCCGTACCCGGGTTGCCCGCACTCAGGCTGTCCGTGCTCCGGAGTTCCGTGCCAAGGTGTTCCATCATCATCTCCACAGAAAGTGACGAGCCGTCAGTTCGATGCCTTGGAAGGCGCGTTCACTTGGCGTCCGCGGCGAGGGCGCGGGCCTGGTCGGCCAGCACGGCGTGGCGGAACAGGGTGCGCAGCGGCGGGCGGCTGCCGAGGTGGGGCTCCAGGTACGCGGCGAGCTGGGCGGCGAGCAGCGAGTGGCCGCCGACCTCGAAGAAGTGCGAGTCCGCGGTGAAGCGGTCGTGGCCGAGCACCTCGCGCCAGGCGGCGGCGATCAGCTGCTGGCCGGGGTCGGCGAACTCGCCCGGCGCGCCCTCCTGCGGCTCCGGGGCCTGCTCCACCAGGCGGGCGAGGGCGGCGCGGTCGGGCTTGCCGCCGGGCAGGGTCGGCATCGCGGCGACGGCCGTCCAGCTCGCCGGGACGAGTCCGCCGGGCAGCCGGCGGGCGAGCGCCTCGTGCAGGGCCGCCTGGTCGGGGCGGTCGGCGCCCTCCAGGAAGCCGACCAGGCGGGGGCCGGTCCGCGGGTCGGTGTGCAGCAGCACCGCGCAGGAGCGGCCGCCGAGTTCGGCGGAGGCGGCGGCCTCGATCTCCTCCAGCTCGATCCGGTGGCCGCGCAGCTTGACCTGGTTGTCGGCGCGGCCGAGGAAGCACAGCCGCCCGTCCAGGTCGCGGTAGCCGCGGTCGCCGGTGCGGTACACCCGGGCGCCGCCGAGCGCGGGGACGGTCGTGAAGCGGGCCGCGGTGGGCTCCGGCAGGCCGAGGTAGCCCTCGGCCAACAGGCCGCCGCTGACCACGAGTTCGCCGACGCAGCCGGGGGCGAGCGGGCGCAGGGTGTCGTCCAGGACGTGGACGCTCACGCCATCGAGTTCGGCGCCGAGCGGGATCTCGCCGTCCTCGGCGACGTCGGCGTCGGTGATCTCGTACACGGTGGAGGTGACGGTGGCCTCGGTGACGCCGTAGGCGTTCAGCACGGTGGTGGCCCCGGTCAGGCCGGTCAGCGCCCGGGCGGGCAGCCGCTCGCCGCCGAGCACCAGCAGCCGGGGCGCCCAGCGGCCGTCGTCCAGCGCCGCGCGCAGGTCCTCGCGGACGGCGAGCAGGTAGCTGGTCGGCAGGTTGGCGACGGTCACGCCGCGGGCGGCCAGCACGGCGACCAGCTCGGGCCCGGTGGGCACCTCGCGCTGCGGCACGACGAGGGCGGCGCCGGCCGCGAGGGCGGGCAGCACCTCCTCCAGGGCCACGTCGAAGGACGGCCGGGCGAACAGCAGCGCCCGGTCGGCGGAGGTGAGGCGGTAGCGGTCGACGATCGCGGCGACGTACCCGGCGAGGGCCTCGCGGCCGACCAGGACGGGCTTGGGGACGCCGGTGGAGCCGGAGGTGTGGATCACGTACGCGGCGCCGTCCAGCACGGCGGCGGGCTCGGCCTTCGGGAATTCGGGGCCGTCCAGCAGCGCCGGGGTGACGCCCTCCTCCGGCAGTGCCGACGCGCTCTGCCGGGTGGTGAGGACGAGCGCCGGGCTCAGCCGCTCCAGCAGCAGCCCGAGCCGGGCGGCCGGGTCCTCGGTGGACAGCGGCGCGTACACGGCGCCGTGGCGCAGGCAGGCGAGCAGCGCGACCACGCTGTCCGCGCCGCGCGGCAGCACGGCGGCGACCGGCTGGCCGGGGGTGACGCCGGCGGCGCTCATTCGCTCGACCAACTCGGCGACCCGGCGGTCGAGTTCGCCGTAGCTGATCCGCTCGGTGCCAGCCAGCAGGGCGAGCGAGGCCGGGTCGTGGGCGGTGGCCGGGTCGAGCACGGCGGGGGTGACCGGGGCGGCCGGGGCGGCCTGCGCGGCCTCGGGTGCGGGGGCCAGGTCGGCGATCGGCGTCTGCGGGCGGTCCAGGTAGCAGCGCAGCAGCTCCAGCAGCCGCTCGGACAGCAGCACCGCGTCGGACTCGCGGAACAGGTCGGCGTCGTAGTCCCAGACCAGGGTCATCCCGGCGGCGCCGTGCTTCTCGCCGACCACCCGGCGGTCGTCGGGCAGCAGCACCAGGTCGAGGTCGAAGCGGGTGGTGCCGGTGTTGAAGCCCTCGTACAGCGAGACCTCGAGACCGGGCGCCTGGACGTCGGGCAGCGCCGCGTCGTGCGCGCTGAACATCACGTTGAACAGCGGGTTGTCGGCGCCGCTGGTGTGCAGTCCGAGCCGGCGGGTCAGCTCCTGGACCGGCAGGTCCTGGTACGGCAGCGCGCGCAGCAGGACGTCGGTCACCTCGTCGACGGCCTCGGTGCCGGGGACCGTCGGGTCGAGCCGCAGGCGCAGCGGGACGGTGTTGACGAACATGCCGACGGTGCCCTCGAAGCCCTCCGGGCGGTTGCCGACGGCGGTGCCGATCACCAGCTCGCGGTGGCCGCTGTGCCGGCGCAGCAGTTCGGCGAGCAGGGCGAGCAGGGTGCTGAACGGGGTGTGGCCGTCCGCCTTGCTGCGCTCGCGCAGCCGCCCGGCCAGGTCGGCGCCGATCGACTGGCGCAACTGGCCGCCGTGGTGGCGCCGTTCGGCGCGCGGCCGGGCCAGCCCGGGCAGGGTGACCTCGCGCGGCGCGTCGGCCAGCTCCCTGGTCCAGAAGTCGAGGCCGCGGTCCCGGGGGAGGTCGGCGGCGGCGCGGGCGTGGTCCTCGTACGAGGGGGCGACGGGCAGTTGGTACGGCTCGCCGAGGACGGTGGCGCGGTAGACGGTGAACAGGTCGCGCAGCAGGATCGCGAAGGAGTGGCCGTCGTGGACGAGGTGGTGCTCGACGTGGATCAGCCGGTGGTGGTCCTCGCCGAGCCGGACCAGGTGCCAGCGCAGCACCGGCGCCCGGCCGGTGTCCAGCGGCTCCTCGGCCTCGGCGGCGAGCAGCCGCTGGAAGGCGGCCTCCGGGTCCTGCTCGGCGGCGAAGTCGCTGTGGCGCAGCTCCGGTTCGCAGTCCTCGGCGACCCGCTGGCCGGGCAGGCCCTCCGGGCTGGGCACCAACTCCAGCCGCAGGCCCGGGTGGTGGGCCAGCACGGCGGCCAGACCGGTGTGCAGCGCGTCCCGGTCGAGAGCGCCCCACAGGTCGAGGACGGCGGTGAAGTTGTAGGCGCGGCTGCCCGGCAGCATCTGCTCGTGCAGCCAGACGATCTCCTGTGACGGAGAGAGTGCGAACATCGTCGATTCCCTTGTGTGGTGGGCTGTGTCGGCACTGCGGTGGCCGGAAGCGGGCGTGGGGTGTTCCCGTACCGGCCGGTGGCCGGGCCGCACCGGGGTGAGGTGCGGCCCGGGGCCCGGGGGTCCCGTCCGGGGGCGTGTCGGACGCGCGCGGACGGGCATGGCGGATCCGCCGTTCGGGATCCTGGGTGGGAGTTCGGCGCCCGCGGTCTCGGGCGTACGGTCCCGGGCGGGTGGTTCCGGGCGTACGGTCTCGGGCGGGCGGCGTCGGAAGTACGGTCTCGGAAGTACGGTCTCGGACGTGCGGTGTCGGGCCTGCGGGGCAGGCGGGTTCAGGCCTGCGGCACCGGGCTCGGCCGGGCGGGCAGGTGGTGCCGCAGCACGGCGAGCAGGTCGTCGAAGGCCGCGTGGGCGTCGGCCTCGGGGAAGCGGTCGCGGTCCCAGGCCAGCCGGACCAGCAGGTCGTCGCCGTGCGAGGCGGAGACGGCCATCGGCGCGGCGAGCGGGCGCCCGTCCAGCGGGGTCTCCCAGCCGGGGGTGCCGCCGAGCACCAGCGGCGGGCGGCGGTGCAGGTCGTCCAGGGTGAGCAGGCCGTCCAGGGCGCCCGACCACGGGGCCCCGGCGGTGCGGGCGGCGCGGACCACCTCGTCGAAGGGGGTGCCGGCCTGGTCCAGGTCGTCCCACCAGGCGTCCGCGAGCGCGTCCAGGTCCGCGACCGGCCCCGGAGTCGCCGGGTGCACCAGGGTGTTGAGGAAGCAGCCGAGTGCGGCGGGAGCGCCCGGCGGCCGTCCGCCCCACGGGTAGCCGAGCGCGAGCGCCCCTCCCCCGGTCTCCGGCCGGGAGGGCCCCTCCGTCCGGTGCAGCCGGTGCAGTGCCGAGCCGACCGCGTCCAGCAGGGCCGGGAAGACGGCGCCGCGGGCGGCGCCCTCGGCGGCGGGCAGCCGCTCGGTGAGCATGCCGGTGGACGTGGCCGCGCTGCCTCCCGCCCCGGTCAGGCCGCCCAGCCGGCGGCCCCAGTAGGCCTGGGCGGCGGGGCCGCCGGCGGCGTCCTCGGCGTCCAACTGCAGCTCGACGGCCTGCCGGTAGTCGGCCAGCGCCTGGGGGGTGGGCCCGGCCGCTGGCGGCTCGTCCTGCTCGTACGCGGCGCTGAGCTCGGCGGTGAGCACCCCGAGCGACTGCTCGTCGCAGGCGGCGTGGTCCAGTGCGACGACGAGCAGTTCCTCGGCCCCGGACGGGTCCGCGGACGGCTCCCCGTCCGGGTCCGCGGCCACCAGCAGGCGCAGCGCGGGCCCGTCGGCGGGCCAGTCCAGCAGGGCCTCGCGCAGCGCGGCGCGGGCGGTGCCGCCGGGGGCGACGGGGATCCGGGCGGCCTCGGCGGAGGGGCCGCCGGCGCGTAGCACGGGTGTGCCGCGCACGGTGGCGAAGCCTCCGCACAGCGCCGGGTGGTGGGCGGCCACCGCGGTGGCGGCGCGGGCCAGCCGCTCCAGGTCGAGGGTGCCGCGCGGGTAGGCGAACATCAGCGGGACGATGTCGCTGCGGCTCTGCGGCGTGAGCCGGCGGGTGATCAGGAACCGTCGCTGGGCGCCGGTCAGCGGGAGCAGCTCCACCGGGGATTCGGCGGCGGCGGAACGGTACCGGGCGAGGTAGGCGGCGGTGATGCTGGCGTGCACGGGAACGGTCTCCGGTTTCCGGTCGCGGCTCGGGTCGGGGATCGGTCGGGATCGGTCGAGGTGATCGATCAGGGCGTTGCTCAGGTCCGGTTGCTACGGGCAGGCGGGCAGGCGGGCAGGCGGGTCAGGACACCCCCGGGCTCACGGCGCTCTCCTCCTCGCTGACGTCCGCGCCCGCGCCCGGCCCCGCCGTACGGTCCGGGTCCGGCAGCTCGCGCATCCGCCGCAGCGGGGAGAGCAACAGCGGCAGCGGCACCAGCAGGAAACCGACGGCGCAGACCCAGAGCGCGGCGCGCGGCCCGGCCGCGTCGGCGACCACGCCGCCGACCAGGGCGCCGATCGGCAGGGTGCCCCACACCAGGAAGCGCATGGTGGCGTTCATCCGGCCGAGCAGCTCCGGCGGGCAGAGGCTCTGCCGGAAGCTGACCTGGGCGACGTTGTAGGCGACCGCGCCGAACAGCACCACCCCGGAGGCCAGGCCGAACAGCACCACGCCCGCGCCGCCGCCGGACAGCGGCCACAGCATCGCGAACGGTGCCGTCACCAGCGTGGAGAGCCAGATCAGCCGGGCCTGCCCGATCCACCGGGCGAGCTGCCCGGCGCACAGCGCGCCGGCCAGTCCGCCGAGGGCGGAGACCGACAGCAGCACGCCGATGGCGCCCGGCGACAGGTCGAGCACCCGTACCCAGAACACCGTCTGCACGGCGGTCAGCACGGCGGAGAACAGGTTGGACGTGGCAGTGGCGGTCGCGATCGCCCGCAGCAGCGGGTGGCCGAGCACGAACCGGACGCCCTCCCCGACCTCGGCCCGCAGCGAGCGCCCCGGTTCGGGTTCCGGGCGCTGCTCCTCGACCTTGATCCGGCCGAGCAGCAGCGCGGAGACGAGGTAGCCGCAGGCGTCGGCCACGATGGCGAGCGGCGCCCCGAGCAGCTGGACCAGCCCGCCGCCGAGGCCCGGCCCGGCGATCTGCGCCGAGGAGCGGACCGTCTCCAACGCTCCGTTGCCGCCGACCAGTTGCTCGCGCGGCAGGACGGCGGGCAGGAAGGACTGGTGGGCGACGTCGAAGAACACCGTCGCCACCCCGGTGACCAGTGCCACGAGGTAGAGCTGCGGCATGGTCAGCACGCCGAGCGCGGCGGCCGGCGGGATCGACCCCACGGCCAGGCAGCGCACCACGTCGGCCCTGATCAGCACCGGCAGCTTGCGCATCCGGTCCAGCCAGGCGCCCGCAGGGAGGCCGATGAGCAGGAAGGCGGCGGTCTCGGCGGCGGTCAGCAGGCCGACTTCGAACGGCGTGGCGTCGAGCACCATCACCGCCACCAAGGGAAGGGCCACCAGGGTGACCTGAGTGCCCGTCTGGGCCGCCGCGGCTCCGGTCAGCAGGAGCCGGAAATCGCGGTGGCCGAGCAGACGGGCCTGGCGGGAGCTGGGCTTCTCGTTCATTGGTGCGACTCTCGGTCACCCCTTCGACACCGGGCAAGCACCGGGTCCGTTTCCGGACGGACCGCAGGTCGGCCGAATCCCGCCACTCGCCCGCCGGACCCTTGCGCGCTCCTTATGGACGCGTCCCGCGCGGCCGCGCCGCCGACGGCGCCCCTCGGCCAAGGCGGCGCGGCCCGACGGGCACCTTGATCACCCCGGGGCCCGCCGGTCCATTTCGACGTCCGCTATTCGGACGGGACCTTTCCGGCCACCGGACGGAGGCGCTCAACTTGGCCGGATTCCATGGAGTGCAGCCCTACCGTCACCTCATCGTGATACTGGCGTGACCGAAGCGAGCCGTAGAAGGGGATCACAGGGCGGATACGAGCCGCCCCCGGCGCGAACCGGTCCACCGGCCGCCGCCCTCGACCCTCAGCGCCGACTGTCCGCCCCCGGCTCCGCACGGCGGGTGATCGCCAGCACCGCCATGTCGTCGTCCCGGGGCCCGCCCGTCCACCGCTCGACGTCCGCCACCAGCGCGTCCAGCACCTCCCCCGGCCCGGTGAACGGCCCCAGCGGGGCCAGGCCGAGCACCGGGTCGTAGAACTCCCCCGCCGCGTCCCGGGCCTCGGTGACCCCGTCGGTCACCAGCAGCAGCGTGCACCCGGCCGGGAACGGCCGCCCCTCCGGCAGCGGACGCGCCACGCCCAGCCCGCCCATCCCCAGCGGCAGCCCCGGGTCCGCCGCGTCCAGCCGGCGCACCCGGGGCGCGGCCCCGCCCGGCGGGTAGGGGCCCAGCAGGTACGGGCCGGGGTGCCCGCAGTCGAGCGTGCGCACGCTCTCCTCCCCCGGCGGGAACTCCACCAGCAGCGCGGTGATGAACCCCTCCAAACGCAGCTCCTCGCTCATCCGCTCGCTCTCCCGCAGCAGCGATTCCTCCAGGGCGTCCGCGAGCGCGACCAGGTCCGGCAGCCGGTGCGAGCCCTCCCGGAAGGCGCCCAGCAGCACCGACACGGCCCCGACCGCGTGCAGCCCCTTGCCCCGCACATCGGCGATCAGCCCGCGCACGCCGTACGGGGTGACCTGCAGCGCGTACGCGTCCCCGCCGATCAGCGCCTCGTCCTGGGCGGCCCGGTAACAGGCCGCGACCGACAGCCGCCCCACCCGCGCGGGCGGCTCCGGCAGCACCGCCCGCTGCGCCGCCTCGGCCACCGAACGCACCCGCTCCAACCGCCGCCCGTGCCGGGCCACCACCCGGTTCACCGCGATCCCGAGCAGCGCCGCGAACACCGTGTTCCCCAGCTCCAGGAAGCCGGCCCGGGTCCCGAGCGACCCGTCCCGGGCGGACAGCACCAGGATGCCCAGCGCGTTGGCCGCCCCCACCGCGACGGTGTCCCCCAGCATCAGCAGCGCCCCCGCCAGCACGGCGGCCGCCGCCAGCATCGGATCGCCCCAGTAGTCGGTCGGGTCCAGCGCGTTCCACACCAGCCCGCCGACGGTCAGCAACCACGGCGCGACCCGCACGTACGGCGGCCACTGCACGGACCTCGGGGCCATCGGCGACCTGGCTTCCGTCTCGCCACCATCCGGAAGTGCTCCTTCCGATCGTAGCCACGGGCCCCGGAGGCCCGCATGACGGCCGCCCTCGCCGGTGGCCGAGAAACACCTCCCGCCGGTGGAGCACCTCCCGCCGGTGGGGCACCGCTCACGTGCCCGCTACGCACCGCCCGCCGTGAACCGTCCCGCGCCGGACCCGGCCAGCAGCCCCTCCGGCACCCGGCGCCCGTACGCCACCAGCAGCAGGTGCTCCGCACTCCCCTCCACGGTGAGCCGACCGTGCCCGTAGGACCACTCCGCGTCCGTCGCCTCCAGCCGGACCCCGTCCACCCGCGCCCCGAAGAACCGCAGCGTGCGGGGTGAGACACCGGCCAGCAGGGCGGTCGTACGCGCCACCGGCAGCCGGGCCGGCAGCCCGAGCGCCACGGTGATGTCGAGACCGTGGACGGCGTCGTGGGCGAGCGCCGCGATCCGGCCGCCGACCGGCGGGCGCCAGGGGTGGTCGGCGTGGTCGGCCATGGCGGCGACGAGTTCGCGCTCGCTCAGGGCTGCGGCGTCACGGCGGGCGATCCGGTCGGCCATCCGGTGGACGTTGCCGCCGGAGCGGGCGAGTTCGAGGAGCGTGCGCGCCGTCGAGTGCCGGAAGCCGGTGCTCAGGTGCGCGGCCACCTCGCGGACCCGCCAACCCGCGCACAGCGAGGGCGAGTTCCACTGCTCCTGGGTGAAGGCGGCGAACACGGCGGCGAGTTCGCGGCGCTCGGCCGCGATCTGCGCACGGATCCACCGGATCTGCCCGGCGTCCTGGTCCTGCGGCACGGTTTCCATGCGTCCAGCCTGCGGCCGGAACCGTACGCCCGTCCAAGACCGGGAAGTTCTGGCACCTATGATCAGGAGTTATGGAACTGCGGCAGCTCCAGTACTTCGTCACCGTCGCCCAGCACGGCAGCTTCACCCGGGCCGCGCAGCTGCTGCACCTGAGCCAGCCCGGGGTGAGCTCCCAGATCCGGCAACTGGAACGGGAGCTGGGCCACCCGCTGTTCGACCGCTCGGGGCGCACCGTGCGGCTCACCCCGGTCGGCGAGGCGGTACTGCCGCACGCCCGGGCGGCGCTGGCCGCCGCGGCGGCGGCCCGCCGCACGGCCCAGGAGTTCGGCGGGCTGCGGCGCGGGCACGTGCGCCTGGGCATGGTCGCCGGGGCGGCCCTGACCCCGCCGGCCGAGCTGGGGACCTTCCCCGGACTCGCCACCACGCTCGCGGCGTTCCGCCAGGAGCACCCCGGCATCGACTTCTCGCTCACCGAGGACACCACCGCGCGGATGCTCGACGCCCTGCACGACGGCCGGCTGGACCTCGCCGTCGTCGGCCTGCCCGCCCCGGCGAGCGGGCGGGAGGGCGACGACGGCTGGTCGGCGCTGACCGGGCTCGCGCTGCACACCGTGCTGGAGGTCCCGCTGGTCGCGGCCTGCGCGTCGGAGCACCCGCTCGCGGCGGGTACGGGCCCGGGTTCCGCCGATAGTCCGGGCTCTGGCTCGGGCGCCGGCCCCGGTGTCCCCGGTGCGGACCGGAGCGCGCTCCCGGTCGCCGAGCTGGCCGGGCACGCCCTGGTCAGCACCCCGCGCGGCACCGGTCTGCGCACCGCGCTGGAGTGCGCCCTGGCCGAGGCCGGTGTCGATCCGGCGGTCGGCGTCGAGGCGGCCGCGCCACCGCAGCTGGCCGAACTCGCCGCACACGGGCTGGGCGTCGCCGTCCTGCCGGACCCGGGCCCGCTGCCCGGTCTGCGGGTGCGCCCGCTCACCGGACCCGTCCCCCGGGTCCGGATCGCGCTCACCTGGCCGACCGGGCGGCCCGCCTCACCGCCGACCGCCGCCCTGGTGGCCCACCTGCGGCGGGCCTACCCGGGGCCGGCCGCCGCTCAGGCTCCGGCCCCCGCTCAGGCTCCGGCCGGTACCGCCGCGCCGTCGGCGATGTGCAGCAGCGCGGCCGCGCCGTCGAGCACCTCCCAGTCGAGCGGGAAGTAGCCCTGCCGCGGGACGGTGTCGGTGCGCGTCCGGACCCCGGCCGGCAGCGCCGTGTCCGTCAACTCCCAGGCCGCGCCCCGCCCCTGCAGGTGGGCCTCGTACGTCCCCGGCGCCGGCTCGGCCAGCCCGATCGCCTCGCTGCGCCCCAGGCTCCCGGCGACGAAGGCGTACCGCTCGCCCAACAGCGTGCCCACGATGTGGCCCGCGCCGATCCAGCGGCAGTCCAGCTCGCCCGACGACCAGGCGCTCGGGTTCCGCCGCAGGTGCAGGTTGTGGGAGAAGACCAGGGTCGGTCCGCGCTCGGCCTCGATCGCGCGGATGTCGAGGAGGTTCTGCGCCATCAGCGCGTCCCGCACGCCGGACAGGGCGCTGATCCGGGCGCTCTGATCGAGGCCCCGGACCGCCGACTGCGCGTGGTAGCGCAGCAGTCCGATCCCGGCGGTCAGCCGGGTGCGGGCCGCGTACCACTCGGCGGACGAGGTCTTGGCGATCAATGCCGGTGCCCGCATGTGGAGTTGGAGGAGGAGGTCGTCGGCGAGGCAGCGCAGCCGCACGGCCTCGGCACTGTCACCCGGCGACCGGGCCGGATCCGTCACCGCCTCCGTGCGGCTCCAGCGCTCGTCCTCGCCCGCCACCCCGGCGAGGTCGAGGTCGAGCCCCAGGTAGTCGCGGGCGTGTTCGAGGTAGCGGCGCGGGCTGGGGGCGCTGGTGTTCTCGGTCGGGATGTCGAAGCCATGGAAGGACAGCTGCGCACCGGACGCCCGGTCCCGGTTGAACTCCCGTATCCAGGCGACGAGTCGGCGATTTGGCTCGAGCTCCCCGAAGCCGTGGGTGAAGCCCTCCTCCAGCGCCGAGTCGAGGGTGCCGACACCCTCCCGGACGTAGGCGTCCACGGCGAACGCGGCCACCCGGTCGGTCTCCAGGGCGATCGACCGGAAACCCCGGTCGACCAGCCGGGCGAACAGTTCGTTGCGGACCCGCCCGAACGCCGGCTCCTGGTGCGTCGGCTCACCGAGGCCCAGAAGCTCGCACGCCGGGGGGACGAAGTCGTTGATGTCCTGGTTCATGAACCTCAAGCGTATCCTTGAAAGAACGGTTGAAACTTTTCCCTCCACCACCGCCCAGGCATTGCCCAACTGTGGCCGAAAGCCTCAAACGGCCCTGAACCATCGGCCGACTCCGAACGCCCGCCCGACCCCGAACGGAGACGACCATGCGACCCGCCGACCTCGCTCGCGAGCACGGCATCTCGACCCAGGCCATCCGCAACTACGAGCGCGACGGCTACCTCCCGCCCGCCGACCGCACACCCACCGGGTACCGGATCTACACCGAGCCGCACGCGGCCGCCCTGCGCGCCTACCTCGCCCTCGTCCCGGCGTACGGGCACGCGACCGCCGGCTCGGTCATGACCGCCGTCCACGCCGACCGGCTCGGCGACGCCCTCACCGAACTCGACCGGGGCCACGCCCAGTTGCTGCGCGACCGGGAGACCCTCGCCGCCGTCCGCACGGCCGTCGGCCACCTGAGCGACGGCTCCGCACCCGGCCCCGCCCTTCCCGCGCTGCCCGGCCCCCGCTCCGTCGGCGAGGTCGCGCACCGGC
The DNA here is from genome assembly GCF_042789775.1 of Kitasatospora sp. NPDC056800. Taxonomy (NCBI): domain Bacteria; kingdom Bacillati; phylum Actinomycetota; class Actinomycetes; order Kitasatosporales; family Streptomycetaceae; genus Kitasatospora; species Kitasatospora sp. NPDC056800. Next base: position 56,384 of record NZ_JBHUAL010000006.1, read on the forward strand.
TCGGTGTCACCCCCGCGACCCTGCGGGCCTGGGAGGCCGCCGGCATCCTGACCCCCGCCCGGGACCGCGCCACCGGCCACCGCCGCTACCTCCCGGCCGACGTCCGCGACGCCGAACTCGCCCACCTGCTCCGCCGGGGCGGCTACCTGCTGGACCGCATCGCCACCGTGCTGCGGCAGATCCGCACGGCGGGCGGCACCGGTGAACTGGCCGCCGCCCTCGACGGCTGGCAACAGCGCCTCACCACCCGGGGGCTCGCGATGCTCACCGCCTCGGCCCGCCTCGACACCTACCTGGCGCTGCGCCCCGAGGTGCCCCGACGGGCTTGACCTCAAGGGAACTTGAGGTCCCAGGGTGATCCTCATGAACACCGAATCCGCAACGCCCGCGCCCGCCGACACCGCCCTTTCCGGCAGCGCCCCCTCCGACGCCGCCCTGTCCGACGCCGCTCCCTCCGACACCGAGCTCGCGGAGATCGCGGCCATCGAGCAGGTCGTGGCCGCCGTCGAGCGCGCCCAACGTGCCAAGGACCCGGACGCCTTCCTCGCCCTCTTCCACCCCGAGGCGCTCTGGACCACCGCGCACGGCAAGGTCCTCCTCGGCCTGGACGCGATCGCCGAGTTCACCCGAGCCGTCCTGCCCGCCGCGACCTGGGACGGCCGGGTCACGTACGAGCCGGTGCACATCCAGTTCCTCCGCCCCGACGTGGCCGCCGTCAAGGTCCGCCAGGTCTACCACTCGACGAACGGCGACGCGGACGGCGGCTCGGAGGGTGCACCGCTGTACGTCATGACCAGGCAGGACGACGGGCGGTGGCTGCTGCACGCCTGCCAGAACACCGGCGTGCTGACCGACTGACCGACGCGCCCGCCGGCCGGCCACCGGTTCCGCCGCCACCCTGCGCCGCCCCGCGCCGCCCGTCGCCGCCCGGTGTGGTCGGGAGCGGTCGGGCGGCGACGTCGCGGGCCGGGCTCAGCCGACCCGGGTGAGGCGGGCGGTTCGGGCGACGGCTCCCTCGGCGAGCACACCCGGCTGCTCCTGGTCCGGGCGTTCCGGGCTGGCGAGCAGGATGGAGCGCTGGAGTCGCCGCAGTGCCGCGGACGGTTCCATGCCCAACTCCCGTACCAGGGTGTTCCGCAGGCGCTGGTAGGCCTCCAGTGCCTCGCCCCGGCGGCCGGAGCGGTGCAGCGCGATCATGTACTGGCCGTGCAGGCTCTCGTGGGTGCGGTAGCGGTCGACCAGGACGGTGAGTTCGGCGAGCAGTACGCGGTGCCGGCCGAGGCGCAGGTCGGCCTCGATCCGCTGGTCCAGCGCGCAGAGCCGGGTCTCCTCCAACCGCTTGACCTCGACGGCGAGTTGGCCGCCGACCGGGACGTCCGCGAAGGCCGGGCCGCGCCACAGCGCGAGCGCCTCACCCAACTGGCGGGCGGCGAGCGGGAAGTCGCCGCCGTCCATGGCGCGGTAGCCGTGCCCGGCGAGGCGGTCGAACTCCTGGAGGTCGACCAGCCCGCCACCGCTGTTCAGCATGTAGCCGCCGGCCGAGGTGACCAGGACGTCCTTCGCGCAGGAGGCTCCCGGGCCGCCGTCACCCTGGGCGAGCGCCCGGTCGATGAGGTCGCGCAGTTGGAGCACATAGGTCTGCACGGTGGTGCGGGCGCTGCGCGGCGGACGGCCGGACCACAGTTCCTCGGCGAGGACGCTCGCTGGGACGACCTGGTCGGCCCGTAACGCCAGCAGGGCGAGCACCTGTCGAGGCTTCGGCGCCGAGGGCACCACCGAAACCCCGCACAGTCGGACCCCCAAGACCCCCAGCACGCGGATCTCCACGACGACCACCCCACATCCAGACGGATCGGCGGCCCCGACGGCCACCGGTCGGGCGGGCGCTCCGCTGCTCACCGTCCGCGCAGGTCCGCTGGAAGGTCGGTCGAGCACCCGACACCTATCCAAAAACAGGACAGACGGTTTGTCAATACAAAACCGAACGCGCTGTTTGTTTCTGGGCGGAGCAAGCCCGTGGGAGTAGGACACCGGACCGCCGGTCCGGCCTCGAACGGCTTCGCCCGAGACCCCCGCGGACCACCCGGAGCCCGCACGGAGCCCGCCCGGATCACCCCGACTCAGGCCGGACCGGCCCCGCCCGCACCCGTCCCGGCCGCCTCGCCCGCGGCCGCCCCGGCCTCCGCCTCGGCCGCCCGGGCCGCCGCCAGCTCCGCGACCACCCGGCCGCCCCGGTCCGCCGCGAGGTCGAGCGTGGCCAGCACCCCGGGCACCGCGATGCTGGGCATCACATGCTGGTACAGCGAGGCGACCCGGCGCTCCAGGTCCGACCGGCCGGACATCTTCTGGGACTGTATCTGCACGCCCGTCCAGGCCCCGGTGACCAGCCACGCCGTCTCGGCGGGCACCACCTGGGGCAGCAGTTCGCCGCGCCGGCCGGCCGTCTCCAGCACGGTCTCGGCCCGCTGGATCCAGCCGGGCGCCGCGCCGCCGCTGAAGTCGCCGAACACGTCCTGGCCGAGGGAGAGCCGCGCGCCGGCGCTCAACACCGGGTCGCGCGGCATGAGATGGGCGACCACCATCCCGAGGTCCACGAACTCCTGGAGCTTGCAGTGCCGTTCGGGAATCTCGTCCCGGCCGAACTGCTCCTCGACGACCCCCTGGGCGAGCTCCCGCTTGGAGGCGAAGTGGAAGTACACCGCGCCCCGGGTCACTCCGGCGCGAGCCACGACCGCACCGATCGTCGCCCCCTCGTACCCGTACTCGTCGAAGACCGACGCCGCCGCCTCCAGGATCAGCCGACGCGTCCGGACCGCCCGTTCCTGTCGCACCACCGCAACCACCCCACCCGAAACGCTCGGCAAACAAAACCAAACACCCCGTATCTTACCCGCCGAGGTCGGCGGGGATCCCTGCGTCCCAGGTCACATAGGGCCGTCCTCGAGCGGACTAAAACCGCGTAGACGGTATGAGACGAACAGATGGCCGACATCTCGCCGCCAGCCCCCTTAAGCGGAACACCAGCTCTCACTTGTGGCCGGGATGGCAACGAACGACCACATAATGGCCATGAACCTGTCAAACCCATGCGTCGACATCCCCACAGGTCAAGGAGGTTCACCCGTCGGAGCCGATCTCCGGGCAGTGATCGACACCCACCCACCGTGCCCGTCCGACCACGCTCGGCCGCCGACGAACCTTTGTTCTGGCTCCTTGAAAACCAAACCGGTAGGTACGTATCTTACGAGCCCTGAGCAGCCCACCCCGCCCGTCACGGCCTTTCGGAGCGCTCCCCATGACTCTGCTTGCCTTCCGTACGCCCGCATCCGTCCTCACCACCGGCACGGACTCCGGAACGATCCCCGGCCCGGCCGCAGCAGCCCCGGCGCCTCGCCTGACCAGCACCGTCGCCAAGGAGTACGTCCACCGGGCCTGCCACGCCGAGGTCTTCCTCACCGGCAGCGAACAGCTCACGGACACCACCTTCGCCGTCACCGCGCAGTGGCCGCGGGCGCACACCTTCTTCAGCACCCCGGACGGCACCCGGCACGACCCGATCCAAGCTGCTGAAACGATCCGCCAAGCCGGGCTCTACCTCGCCCACACCCGGTTCGGCGTACCGCTCGACCACAAGTTCATGATGTGGAACCTCGACTACACCACCCGGTCGCGGCAGTTGCTGATCGGTGCGGCGCCGACCGACCTCACCCTGGAGGTCCAGCTCCTCGCCCAGCCGCGCCGCTCCGGCACCACCGTCGACTTCACGCTGGAGACCGTCGTCCGACGGGGCGCCCAGCTGGCCGCCACCGGCTACGCCCGCTTCACCACCGTTCCGGACTCCACCTACCAGCGGCTGCGCCGGGGCCGCCACTCCGCCGAGCTCCCGGCGGCGCCGACCGTGACCGCCGAGCCGCTCCCGCCGGCCCGGGTCGGCCGGCTCCGCCCGTGCGACGTCCTGCTGGCCCCGGCGGACGCCCCCGGCACCTGGCACCTCACCCCCGACTTCTGGCACCCGATCCTCTTCGACCACGCCAACGACCACATCCCCGGCATGGTGCTGTTGGAGGCGGCCCGGCAGGCGGCCAACGCGCTGAGCAGCCCGGCCACCGTCACACCGACCGCCGCGGCCACCACCTTCCACCGGTACGCCGAGCACGACGCGCCCACCACGATCACCGCCCAGCACACCCCCGGCGGGGACCCGGACGCCCTCACCACCACCGTGACCGGCCACCAGCACGGCGAACCGATCTTCACCACCGTGCTCACCGGCCACCCGGACCACCGCTGACCCGACGACCGCCGCCGCACCGACCTTCGGAGTACCCCTTCGCAGCACCCGAACGGCCCGCCCGACCCTCCCGGTCCGGCGGGCCGTCCGCGTGCCGACGACGCCCGCGGGGGCTGCGGCCACGGGCACCAGCCGATTCCGGGGGGGGCCACCACGGGCCGGCCCCGGCCGGAACGCCCCGCTCCCGGACTGGCACCGGGGCGAACACCTGCGCGAGGATGTCACCCCCTGGATCCCGCTGCCAACAGGAGTCCGCCGTGAGTGAAGTCCCTTCGCAGCAGAACGAGTTGATAAGACTCGCCGACCGCCCCGGCACCGACGACGCCCCCGGCTGCGACGGACGGACCGGCGGCCGGAACGTCCGCGTACGCGTCCTCGGACGGCACGCGCCGGGCTCACTGCTCGGACACGACTGGCTGGACTGCGAGATCACCGTCACCGCGGACTCGGTACGCGGGCAGTTCGTCACCCTGGTGACCGACCGCCACCTCAGACAGTGGGAAACCGCCCTGGACCGACTCGGCCGCGGCTCCGCGGTCCGCTGGCTGGACGAGGAACACGGACCGGAGCTACGCATCGAACCCGGCCGCCCCGGCGGCCTCTGGGTGACCGTCTCCGACGCGGAGGAATCCGGCGTCACCCTCCGGGTCGTACTCTCCCCCGCACCGAACTGGCTGGCCGAGCAACGCACCCTGCTCCGCCTCGTTCGCAGCGCCTACCCGGCCGAGGTGGTCGAACTCTCCCCGGGCATCCACGCCTGGCGCGGAAACCTGCCCGACGAGAGTTGATCGATCGTCACCTCTAATACTGCGCCAGCGTTCCAAGCCGCACGGACGATCAGTCGGGAACAGCGAGAAGAAAGACCGGGCCGCACCGCCGACCATGACCAGCGCGAGCTGGTGCAACCCGACCGTCTCACCCGGTGCGGCGCGTTCGTAGCGCCGCACCGGGTGCCCGGTGGCGCGGTCCGGGTGTGGGAGGTCGGCAAGGCGGCAGCGTCCGGTGAAGGTCGGCGGTGGTCACGGTGTGGCGTGAGGGCCTTCCGGGTGCCGGTGCGGGTGTCGCAGTCCGCACCGAGCCGAAAAGGCCCTCACTGAGCCCCGTCACCCACCGTCGCGGTCAGTACGTCCAGGCGAACGGATCGGCCGTCACTTCCGCTGCCGCGGAGGTGTTCCCAGCCGCCCCAGCGAACGGTCGGGCACGGTGAGGAGGAAGAGCAGGGCCGCGCCGCCGAGCATGAACAGCGCGAGGTGGTGCAGCCCGGCCGTGGTGGCGCCGTGCGGGAAGAAGGCGGCGTTCGCGGCGGAGGCCGCCATGGCGCCGAGATACATGAAGGTGCGCAGCAGCCCGGCCGCCGAGGCGATGGCGGCGGGGTCCGCCTGGTGGTAGAGGGCGGTCTGGGTGCCGAGCCCGATCAGCCCCTGCGAGACGCCCGCCAGCACGCCGACTCCGATCAGCAGGGCGCCGGGGCTGTTCGCGTGGACCAGCAGCAGGGCGGCGCAGGCCGCGATCTGGCAGGCGGAGCCGACCAGCAGTTTGCCGCGGACGCCCGGACTGCGGCCGCTGGCCCCGGCGGCCGCGAGCGCGGTCAGCGAGAGCGGCAGCAGCACGAGTCCGGCGGTGGCGGCGGACAGGCCGCGCCCCTCCTCCAGCCACTGGGTGTAGCCGTAGAGGAAGGCGTAGATGGCGGTGTAGCCGAGCACCTGGCGCAGGTAGGTGGCGATCAGCGGGCGGTTGCCGCCGAGCGCCCGCAGGTCGATGAAGGGGGCACGGGCCCGCCGCTCGCGGAGGGCGAAGGCGACGGCTGCCAGGAGGGCGAGCACCGGCAGGTACCAGCGAGCAGGGCCGGGCTTCATCAGGAACAGCATCAGGGCGAGCAGGAGGACCGCGAACAGCGCGATCCCGAGGTGGTCGAGGCGTTCCGCACGCCCGGGGCGCTCCCCGCCGTCGGCAGGGTCCGGGCGGCGGGCGGTGACGGGCAGCCGGGCCGCACCGAGTGCCAGGCAGGCCAGTGACAGCGGGACGTTGACGGCGAAGACCGTCCGCCAGCCGCCCGCGCCGATCAGCAGACCGCCGAGGGTGGGGCCGACCACCGCGACGGTCTGGTTGGCGACGGCCAGTACCGTCAGCACCCCGGTGGGGCTGGACCGCCCGGTCCGCTCGGCCTCGCTGCGGGTCAGGTGCATCGCGGCGGGGTAGGCCGCGGAGGTCCCCAGTCCGAGCAGCACCCGGGCGGTGATCAGCATTCCGAGCGACGGGGCGAGCGCACCGAGCAGTCCGGCGAGGCCGACCAGGGCCGTCCCGGCGAGGTAGAGCCGGCGCGGGCCGTGGGTGTCCACCAGCCGCCCGATCACCGGCTGGCCGATGGCGGTGGCCAGGTAGAGCCCGGTGACCAGCCAGGCGGTCTCGGCGGGCGGCGCGCCGAAGGCGGCGCCGACGGGCACCAGGGCCACCGCGATCATCGACGAGTTGATCGGGTTGAGCACCGAGCCGAGCACCATCGGCGCGATCAGCCGGCGGTTGAACCCGTCGTCCGGGGCGGGCTGCCGACGACGCGGCCGGAGTCGGGCGAGCAGGGCGGCCGGGCCGGTCGTCACCGGTTCAGCCGGTCTATCAGGGCCAGCGCCTCCAGCACGGTGGCACGCTCGGCCTCGGTGTAGTGCTCCGCCATGGCCCGGGTCAGCCACTCCTCACGGGCCTGGCGGCTGTCCGCGACCCGGGCCAGGCCGACCTCGGTGAGGCTGACCACCTGACGGCGGCCGTCCTCGGGGTCGGGACGGCGCCCGACCAGTCCGTGCTGTTCCAGCGCGGCGAGGGTGGCGGCCATCGACTGCGGACGGACCCGCTCGGCGGCGGCCAGCGCACTGGCGGAGGCCGGACCGTCGTTGATCAGCCGGCTGAGCACGGCGGTCTGGGAGGGCGTCAGGTCGCTGGTGCCGCTCGCCTCCCGGAGGGTGCGGCGCAGCCGGCTGAAGACGGCGCGCAGTTCACGGGCGGCCAGCGCCGCGCTGTCGGGAACCACGGTTTCGGCGGACCCGGCGGGCCCGGCGGGGTCGGCGGGCCCGGCGGGCCCGGCGGGGTCGGCGGGGTCGGTACTGGCGGTTCGTTTCTCGGTCACGGTTCCACGGTAATTTCATCAGTCTGGACTGTCCAGTCTGGACTGAAGATTTCCTGAGGGTGGACCGGGCCCTCCACCACCCGTGCCCCGGCCCGGCGGCGGGCCCGGATAATGACGGCATGATCGACAAGCAGCTCCGCGTCGTCCTCGCCGAGGACTCGGTGATCCTCCGGGACGGCATGGTCGAACTCCTCACCGCCCGGGGGTGCGCGGTGGTCGCCACCGCCGGGACGGCACCCGAGCTGATCGCCGCCGTCACCGGGCACCGGCCCGACGTGGCCGTGGTGGACATCCGGATGCCGCCCACCCACACCGACGAGGGCATCCGAGCAGCCGTGGAGATCCGGGCCACCCTGCCCGAGGTGGGCATCCTGGTCTTCTCCCAGCACGTCGAGACCGCCTGGGCGGCCCGGCTGCTGGCCGACGGCGCCTCCGGCATCGGCTACCTCCTCAAGGAGCGGGTGGCCCGCACCTCCGAGTTCGTCGACGCGCTGCACCGGGTCGCCGCAGGCGGCACGGCCCTCGACCCGGAGATCGTCAACGGTCTGCTGCACGGCGGACGGCGCAGCCGGGTGGACGCGCTCACCCCGCGCGAGCGGGAGGTGCTGGAGCTGATGGCGCAGGGGCACTCCAACCGTTCGATCGCCACGCTGCTGGTGGTCTCGGAGCGGGCGGTGGAGAAGCACGTGGCCGCCGTGTTCGGCAAGTTCGACCTGCCCGCGACCGAGGCCGACAACCGGCGGGTCAAGGCCGTGCTCGCCTACCTCGCGGAGAGCGGCGCCTCCTGAGGTAGCACCTCCCGGGACGGCGACCCCGACCGCCCGGGCCGTGGCCGCCCGTCAGAGCCGGCCGGGCAGTTCGGCGCTGACCGCCGTCGGCCCGCCGGGCGGACTGTCCACCCGCAGCGTCCCGTCCAGCACCGCGAGCCGCTCGGCCAGGCCGGTGAGCCCGCTACCCGCACCGATCACGGCGCCGCCGTGCCCGTCGTCGCGCACGGTCAGCCGGACCCTCCCCTCGGCGGCGCTCACGCTCAGCTCCACCGACCGCGCGCCACTGTGCTTGGCCACGTTGGTCAGCAGTTCGGCCGCACAGAAGTAGACGGCCCGCTCGATCACCTCCTCCGGACGCTCCCGAAGGTCCAGCCGGACGTCGACCGGCACCGGCGAGGTGGCGGTCAGCCCCGGCAGCGCCTCGGCCAACCCGCCCTCCAGCGCCACCGGGTGGATGCCCCTGGTCAGCCGGCGCAGACCGGTGATGGTGTCCTCGGCCTGCCCACGGGCCCGGTCCACCAGGGTCCGCAGCCGCCCGAGGTCGAGCCCGTCCGAGCCACCCTCGGCCGGAACGCCCACCGGCGGAAGGCCCACCGGCGGCGCGCCCGCCCCCAGCACGTCGTCGGCCAGCGACAGCGTGATGGCGAGCGCGACCAGCTGCGCCTGGGTGCCGTCGTGCAGGTCGCGTTCCAGGCGCCGCAGTCGGTCGGTGCCCTCGGCCAGCAGGATGGACCGGGCCTTCTCCAGCTGACGCACCCGCTGGTCCGAGCGCACCGGCCCGAGCAGCGTACGGGCCAGCGTGCGGTTCGCCCCTCCGAGCGCCTGCACCGCCGCTGGTACGGCGACCAGCACCGCGAGGCCGATCGGGATCGCGCCCAGGTCCAGCAGGCCGATCGACCTCGGGCCCGGCTCCATCATCCGCACCCAGAGCGGGAAGCCCACCAGCCAGACGCTTCCGAGCGGGAGCCCGACCACGGCCAGGAAGCCGAGCACGCCCAGCGGCAGCCGGAGGAAGAGGTAGAGCAGCGCCCGCCAGGCCACCGGATCGGTCAGCACCACCCGGCCGCGCGCTATCACTCCGGCCGGGCGCGCCCGTGGCCGCGGTGCGGGCACCTCCTCCCCGAGCAGCCGCCCGACCAGCCACCGGTGCAACCCGCCGAGCCTCCTCGCCCCGAGCAGCGCGGCCGCCACGAACGGCAGGCCCAGCACGGTGAGCGAGAGCAAGGCCCCCGCATAGAGGACGGCGACGGCGTACACGCCGCCGAGCACCCCGAGCGGCAACCCGAGCACCGCGAAGGCCAGTTCACCACCGCGCACCGACCGGTACCGCCGCCGCTCAGCCACCGTCCACCTCACCACTCGCCCACCGACAATCACTGGCCAGCACTCACCGACCGGCATTCAGCCGCCGACCGGCCCCCAGCATCCACCAGGACCCGCCCGGACCACCGCATCCACCTGCCCTTCCGTCCGCACGGCCCCTCGGACAGCCATGGCACCGACCCCGCGCCCACCCGCCGTGGACGCCGGCCTCCGCCTCCTCCGCCTCCTCCGCCTCCTCCGCCTCACCCCCGTTCCCCGCCCGTCGTCTCCACCGCCGAACCGCCGACCGCCCACAGCCCCGTGCCCACGATCCCCGGCACCGTGAGCACCACCGCCCCCAGCACCACCCAGGCGCACGCCGCGCCCGGCACCACCGGCACCACCGAGCCCGTCACCGCCAGGCTGAACGCCCCCGAGGCCGCGGCCGCCACCGCCGCACCCAGCAGCACACCGATCGCCGTGGTCAGGACCGCCTCCACGCCGAGCATCCGCAGCAGCTGCCGCCGCGTCGCCCCGACCAGGCGCAGCAGCGCGAACTCGCGGCGCCGGTCGGCGGTCAGCGCCACCAGGGTGTTGACCGTGGAGACCGCCGCGAAGCAGACCAGCATCCCGAGCTCCGCCTCGCGCAGCCAGATGTCGCTCTGCTTGGTGACGCTGGTCGCGGCGCCCGTCGCCCGGACGACGTGCTCGGCGGTGCCGGTCAGGACCAGCAGGGTGCCGGAGAGCCCGACGAGCAGCGCGACCGGCACCACCGCCGAGGAGAGCCGGGCCGCGTAGCCGCGCAGGTTGGCGTCCGCCAGCCAGCCCGCCCGGGGCGCGAGCACCCGCGCCGGGGCGCCGAGCACCGCTGCCAGGACCCGCGCCGCCACCGGCCCCAGCAGTCCGACCGCGACCAGCAGCACCAACGAGCCGAGCAGCGCGGCCTGCCCCGCCTTGTCCAGCTCTCCGGCCGGCCGGCTCGCCGCCAGTCGCAGCAGCAGCCCACCGCCCGCGAGCACCGCCAGCCCGGCGAGCACCCGCGGCACGGGCGTCCGCCGTGGCCCGCCCGTGCCCGCGGTCAGTGCGGCGGCCGGGGCGGGCCGGGTGATCCGGCGGGCCGCCACGGCACTGGCCGCCAGGCCCACCAGCAGCGCCACCGCGAGCCCGATCAGCGCCGGCACCGGCGCCCCGGGTATGCGCAGCCCGGGTGCGGCCATGCCGCGCCGCTGGAGTGCGGCGAGGAAGGCCCGGGCGGCGAGGAAGCCCACCAGGCCGCCCGGCCCGGACACCAGCAGGGTGGTCGCCACCACCTGCGCGCGCATCACCCGCCGGACCTGACGGGGTGTCGCCGCGACGGTGCGCAGCAGCGCCAGGTCGCGGTGCTGCTGGCGCAGGGTGAAGCCGAGGGCGTTGACCACGACGAACAGCGCGACCAGGACGGCGATCTCGCCGAAGGCCCCGGCGATCAGCACCAGGCCGGGCCCGGACACCGCCGTGCGCGCCACCGCGGCCGGTGCCGTGACCTGTGCGGCGACCAGCGACCCGAACAGCGTCACCGCCGCCACCGCCAGGAACAGCGCCGTCCCCAGCCCGGCGAAGGAGGCCGGGCGGCGGCGGATCTGCCCCGCCGAGAGGCTCAGTACGGGACTGCTCATCGTGCTCACCCGCCCAACCGGCTCAGCCGCTCGGCGACCTGCGCGGCCGTCGGCGCGGTCAGCTCGTCCACCAGCAGGCCGTCGGCCAGCAGCAGCACCCGGTCCGCGTACCCGGCGGCGACCGGGTCGTGGGTGACCATCACGCAGGTCCGGCCGTCGGTGTCGACACCCGAACGCAGCAGGCCGAGGACCTCCTGCCCGGTGGCCCGGTCCAGCGCGCCGGTCGGCTCGTCGGCGAACAGCACCTCCGGCCGGGAGACCAGCGCCCTGGCTATCGCCACCCGCTGCTGCTGACCGCCCGACAGCTGCCCGGGCCGGTGCCGCTCCCGCCCGGCCAGCCCGACCCGGGCCAGCGCCTCCCGCACCGCGGCCCGCTCCGGCGGCCGCCCGGCGAGCCGGCCGGGCAGCTCGACGTTCTGCCCGACCGTCATCGCCGGCATCAGGTTGAAGGCCTGGAACACGAACCCCACCCGGGTGCGGCGCAGCTCCGCCAGCCGCCGCTCGGGCAGCCCGGACACCTCCGTGCGGCCCCACCGCACAGTGCCCCCGGTCGGACGGTCCATCCCGGCCAGGCAGTGCAGCAGGGTGGTCTTGCCGGAGCCCGACGGCCCCATCACCGCCGTGAACGTCCCCGGCGCGAAGGCCACCGAGACCCCGCGCAGCGCCTGTACGGCCGCCGTGCCCCGCCCGTACCGCCGGTGCAGCCCCACCGCGCTCAGGGCCGCGTCCGTCACCCCGTCGTGCGCCGCCGTGGCGGCGGCTGTCGTCATCCCGTTCATGCCCTCCATCGTGGGCGTCCGGGGCCGGGAGATCGATTGTGCTGGCACCCGAATCCGGGGTTCGGAAAACCGAACCCCGCAGGTGGTGCTACGTCCCCTCGGACGGGTTGCGGGCCTCCCAGGCCCGGAGGGCGAGGCCGCAGGCCGCCTCCAGGCGCACCGGCCGGTCGTCCACGTCCAGCAGTGCCGCCAGGGTGTCGGCGACCCCGGGCGTCCGGTCGGCGGACGGGGCCAGGACGGACGCGGCGGCGCGCCGCAACCCGACGGCTTCCTCCTCCGGATGCTCACGACCGCCCAGGGCTCGGAGGACCTCGGCGAGCACCCCGCCGTCCGGCTCGGCCGACGCCCAGGCGACGAGCAGCTCCGTCTCCTCCGCCTCGTACTCGACCGCGTGCCCCATCCGCAGGAGCGGGGCGTCGCACAGGAAGGCCGCGAGGAAGCGGCGGTGCGCGGGGTCGGGATGCCGGTGGTGGGCCGTCAGGGCCGACCAGGTCTCCCGACTTCGGCGTTCCCCGAGCACGAACCGGACGGCCTGCTGCCCGACGTGCCCCGGCTCCCGGTGCCGGACTGCCCTGGCCACCAACTCGTCGACCGGGGTGAGGACGCGGAACCTCCACTCCAGCCCGGTCAGCACGGCCCCGTGCCCGGCGCGCACGGTCAGCCCGCCGAGGGAGACCTGCTCGACGTCCGCGTACTGCTCGGTCACCCACACCCGCTCCGCCGGCCCCACGGCCCCGGTCCGTCGCCGCAGTTCCTCCTCCGTCCCCGTCTCGTGCCAGGCCCTGGCCAGGGCGAGCAGGTGCTCACGGGCGTCGGCGGGCAACCGCAGCGCCGGGTCCTTCCCCAGGACCGCCCCGACCAGCGCCGACGAACCGAGGTCCACCGCGCGCAGCAGCGGGGTCGTCCCGTCGGGCAGCGGACGGTCCGGATCGGCACCGTGGTCGACCAGGACACCGGCGACCTCGTGGTCGAACCCGTTCACGGCCACCCACAGCAGGGGCGGCCCTTCCGCATCGCAGGCGCTCGGATCCGCGCCCGCGGCGAGTGCCTCCCACACGCCGTCGACATCCCGCGCCCGTACCGCCGCCACCAGCCGCCCGTCCGCCGTCATCCGCCGACTCCCCCCTCGCCGCACAGCCTCCACCGGCGCACCCTAAGCCCGCCGGAGCCGAGCACGCCCTCCCCTTTTACGCCCCCACCTCCCGCCGGGCCCACCCAACGGGGAATCATGATCCGGTGACCATCGACCTGCTGCCCGAGCCGCGCTTCGGCCCCACCGAGGCGGAGGTGTGCGGGCTGCCGACCCCGCACGGCGGACTGCCGCCCGGCGGGGTGCGCGGCACCTTCGTCCGCGGCTGCTCCCGGGCGACGGCCTGCTCCTCCAGCCGGGCGGGCGCATCCCGCCGCTCACCGTAACCGCACCCGGCCCCCGCTTCCCCATCCCTCACCACCCCACCCACCCACAGGAGTCACCATGACCACCACCCCCCTGACCGTCGCCGTCCTCGGCCCCGGAGGCGTCGGCGGACTGATCGGCGGGCTGCTCGCCCGCGACGGCCACCGGGTCGTCTGCCTGGCCGGCGAGGCGACCGCGGCCGCGATCGCGCGGGACGGACTGCGGGTCCGCAGCGCCGAGTTCGGCGAGTTCACCGTCCGGGTGGAGGCGGCGACCGAGCTGCGCGAGCCGGTCGACGCCGTCTTCGTGACGGTCAAGGAGACGGCGCTGGCCGCCGCGCTGGACCGGTTGCCCGCGGAGGTGCTCGGCACCGGGATCGTGGTGCCGCTGCTCAACGGCCTGGACCACATGGCCGTGCTGCGCGAGCGCTACCCGGCCGCACGGGTGGTGGCCGGCACGATCCGGGTCGAGGCCGCCCGGACGGCGCCCGGGCTGATCGAGCACACCAGCCCGTTCGCCGCCATCGAGCTGGGTGCGAACGCCGAACCCGACTCCCCCGTGGCCGAGTTCGCCGAGCAGCTGCGGCACACCGGTCTGGACGTCGCACTGCGCGAGGACGAGACGGCGATGCTGTGGAGCAAGCTCTCCTTCCTCGCCCCGTTCGCCCTGCTGACCACCCGCCACGCGAGCGGGATCGGCACCGTACGCACCGAGCACCGGGCCGAACTCCTCGCCGTGCTGGACGAGATCACCGCCGTCACCCGGGCGGTCGGCGCGCCGGCGGACGCGCAGACGCTGCTCGCCTCCTTCGACCGCATCCCCGGGACGATGAGGTCCTCGATGCAGCGCGACGTGGAGGCCGGACGGCCGACCGAGTTGGACGCCATCGGCGGCGCCGTGCTGCGGGCGGCCGACGCGCACGCGGTGGCGGTTCCGACCATCGCCCGCCTGGTGCACGACCTGTCCGAATCCGCCACCCGGTAGTGCCCGCCCGGGCGTTCACCCCGCGGACGGCACCGCGGGGTGAACGCCCGCATCCCTCCCCCACAAAACTGACGGAACATCATATTCCGATGGAAGCAAAGACTTTCCCAACGGTTCACGCAGTCTTCCGGAACCTCCGCACGGCGGACCGGCGTTGATAAGGCGGGAGGGATAGAGACATGACAAGGAAGCCGTACCGTCTGGCCGCCACCACGCTCGCACTGCTGCTCGCGGCCCCGTTGTTCACCGCGTGCGACGCCGACCAGGCCCTGGACTGTGGAAAGCGGGCGATCAGCCTCACCGGCGACGTCCAGGACCTCGCGGATTCGGCGATCAACGTCGGGCAGATCACCGACGAGAGCCGCCGCAACCACACCGTCGAGGCCTTGCGGAAGGTCGCCGACGACACCAAGAAGATCCGCGAGGGCAACGGGGACAAGATCGACGCGGCCGCCGACCGGCTCTCCAAGGCCGTCAACGACGCCATCGACCGGGTCTCCAAGGGCAAGCAGCCCGACTTCAAACCGATCACCGACGCTGCCGGCGAGATCGGGAAGGCCTGCGCCGACTCCTGACGCACGGGGGGGGCACCCCCCGTCTCCCCACGCCACCAGCTCCCGGCCCGGCGCCGCCCCGGCCGGGAGCCGGTCCCCGCCTCGGGCCCCGGCCTGTCGCCGCCGCACCGGCACCGCCAGGCGGTAGGAATGGCACCGGACCGAACCGCACCCCGGAGGCACCGGTGAACCACCCGATCCTCGACCAGATCCAGCACCTGCGGGCCGAATTGGCCCCCGGCGACACCGCCCCGGCGCTGGTCACCGCGCTCGCCGACGGCACCGCGCCGCGCTCGGCGCTGGCCGAACTCGCCGCCCAGCAGCATCGGATCATCCGCTCCGACCGCCGCAGCCTGCTGCTGCTCGCCGGCCGCACCGCGGACCGGCCGGTCAGCGCCTGGTTCGCCACCCTGGCCGAGGGCGAGAGCGCCGCGCTGCGCACCCTGCCCGCGCTCGGCGCCGCCGTCGGACTCGACCACGGCGCGCTGGAGGCCCGCCCACCGCTGCCCGGGTGCCAGGCCTACCCGCACTACTTCGCCTGGCTCTCCCTGAACGGGGAGCCCGCCGCCGCGGCCGCCGCGCTCGTCGCCAACTTCGCCGCCTGGGGCGGCTACTGCGCCACGATCGCGCAGGCGCTGCGCCGCCAGTACGGCTTCTCCGACGAGTCCTGCGCGTTCTTCGACTTCTTCGCCCAGCCCGCGCCCGAGCTGGAGCAGCAGGCCGCCGACGCCCTGGGCCCGGACCGGCTGGACGAGCCGACCCTGGCCACCGCACACGAGTACGGGCTGCTGCTCCAGGCCTACGAGCACCTGTTCTGGGACACCCTGGGCGTCATCGACGCCTGAGGGCGAACCCGTCCGGTCCGCCCCGGCGCCGGGAGGCCTCAGGCCTGCCAGTGCGGCTTCCCGCTGACCATCCGGCAGTAGATCACCCGGCCGCCGGCCTCGTGGGTGCTCTTGCCCAGGTCCGCGTTGCGGCAGAACTGGCCCGCCTCGTAGCAGTTGCCCGCGTTCGAGCGGATCTCGCATCCGGCGCCGGCACCGGCCGCCGCCGCGGGGGGCTCCGGGTCGTTCGGCGGCTGGGCCGTGGTCACCTTCGGCTGCGGCGCCTTGGTGGCGGGCGGCTGCGCGGGGGCGCTGGGCTGGCCCGGAGGGGCCGCGGGCGGGGGCGTGGCCACCGGTGCCGCGGGCGCCGGCTGGGCCGGCGGAGTGCTGACCGGGGCCGCCGGCGGGACCGTCGCGGCGGGCGTCGCC
Organism: Kitasatospora sp. NPDC056800; assembly: GCF_042789775.1. Lineage (NCBI taxonomy): Bacteria > Bacillati > Actinomycetota > Actinomycetes > Kitasatosporales > Streptomycetaceae > Kitasatospora > Kitasatospora sp. NPDC056800. Next base: position 72,486 of record NZ_JBHUAL010000006.1, read on the forward strand.
GGCGGGGTGGTCGCCGCGGGGGTGGTGGCGGCGGCGGTCGGCGTGGCCGAGGCCGTGGCACCGCCGTCGGCCGCCGACGGGTCGCAACCCGTCAGCGCCAGGCCGACGGTGAGCAGGAGTCCGGCGAATCCGGCCAGGCCGGCCCGACGGCGACCGGGTATCCGTGAAGGCATGGGAGGAGAACGCTCCGTTCCGTTTGGATGAGTCGTGCGATTGAAGCAGGAATCGCACACGTACCGTCCACCGAATCCCCACTCGTTGGCAGATCGAGACCTTCCGGTCACCGACCGTCGCCACCCCGCCCGAACCCCGGCCGCCCACCGTCCGCCGACCCGTCCCGCCCTGTTCGACCGTCCGACCAGACCGGCCGTCAGCGCGGCCCCGCCGTCAGCGCAGCCCCGCCGTCCGGCGCTCGAACACCGCGGGGCGGGCGGTCTCCAACGCCGTGGCGACCGCGCCGAGGAGCACCGCCTCCTCCCCCAGAAGGCTCGGCGCGAGCGTCGGCCGCATCGGGGCGAGCCCGTGCAGGGCCTGCTCCAGCGGCTCCAGGAGCAGGTCCGCGCTGCTGCCGATCCCGCCGCCCAGCACCACCAGGTCCGGGTCCAGGACGGCCGAGAGCACAGCCACCGCGTAGGCGAGCCGCTCGGCCTCCCGCTCCACCGCCCGGACCGCCGCGGGCTCCCCGGCCCGGGCCCGCTCGAAGACCTGCTTCGCCGTCAGCTGCCGCGCCGCGGACTCCCCGTCCAGCCCGAAGTCCCGGGCGGCGCGCACCACGGCGTCCGCGGCGGCGTCCTGTTCGATGGTCGCGGGCGGCTCGCCGGGCCGCCCGGACAGCGGCACCAGGCCGATCTCGCCCAGCCCGCCGTGTGCGCCGAGCAGCAGCTCGCCGTCCTTCACCACGCCCAGCCCGAGCCCGGTGCCGACCAGCAGGTAGGCGAACATCCGGCTGCCCCGCCCGGCGCCCAGGGTGTACTCGCCGAGCGCCGCCAGGTTGGCGTCGTTGGCCACCGAGACGGCCGTCCCCAGGCCCTCGCCTATCCGGTCGAACAGTCCCGGCCTGTCCCAGCCCGGCAGGCTGTTGGCGTAGCGCACCCCGCGCCGCTGCTCGTCCCACACCCCCGGGGTGCCGATCACGGCGTGCACGATGTCCCCGGCCGCCAGGCCCGCCTCGGCGATCGCCTCGTGCGCGGCGGCGACCACGGCGTCGGCGACGGCGTTCGCCGAGCGGCCCCGGTTGGCCACGTCCCGGCGGGCGACCACCGTCCCGGCCAGGTCCGCCACCGCCACCCGCAGCCGGGCCCGGCCGATGTCCACGCCGAGCACGTGCCCGGCCGTCGGGTCGACCTCGTACAGCACCGCGGTGCGGCCGCGCTCGGGGGCCAGCCGCCCGGCCTCCCGGACCAGTCCGGCCCGCTCCAGCTCGGCCAGCGCGGCCGAGACGGTCGGCTTGGACAGACCGGTGTCCCGGGCCAGCTGGGCGCGCGTGGAGCCGCCGCCGGTGCGCAGCAGCTCCAGCAGCAGCCACTCGTTGTTGCTGCGCAGCCGCTGCCGGTTCCACGGCACCCCGGGGGCCCCGGCCGCCGGGCGACTGGTCGGCTGGTGGGGGCTCATCGGGTTCCTCCGGTCTGGGTCTTCGGGCGCGGGTCGGTACGGCCGGGTCGTACGTCCGGGCCGGTGCGGCCGAGTCGGTACGTCCGGGTGGGCCCGGCCCGGGCCGCGGCGTCCGGGGCGGGCGCCGCCGCCCAAGTATGACCGGTGATCATCCGGCGTTCGCCTGCCGTATCCCCCGGTCCCACCCACGCCTCCCCACCACCTCCCCACTCCCCCACGGCCTCGCCGCCGGCTCCGCGCGGAGCCGGCCGCACCCCGTTACAGCACCGTCTCCGACCGGTCAACGTTTCACCCACTTGTGGGCGTGCCGCGCCCGGGCGCGTGATCATGGGCGTATGCACTTCCGGCACGGCAACCGAGCAGAGGGGCCGCGGCCCGCGTCACCGGACTCCCGGTCCCTGGCGGCGACCGCGGCGGCCCTCGCCGCACGGCTCGGCGCCTTCACCAGTGGTGACAGCGCCGGCGGTGGCAGCGCCGGCGGCGAGGGCCCGGGCGACGATCCGGAGCGGCTCCGCGAGGTCCTCGCCGCCGCCCCGGTCGGCGTCGCGCTGCTCGACGAGCGGCTGCGCTGGCAGTACCTGAACGCGGCCTTCACCACCGCCACCGGGCTGCGCCGCGCCGACCTGCTCGGCCGCGCCGCCGGGGCCACCGCCTTCGCCGGGGCCCTCGGCATCCTGCGCCGGGTCCTCGCCGACGGGCTCGCCCGCGAGCACGCCACCGGCGGGCCGGACGGCGCGGGCGCCCCCGTACCGCCCGGCCTGCGGGTGCGCTACCGGGCCCTGCGGCACTCCGGGCGGACCACCGGCGTGATCGTCGTCGTGCTGGACGACCCCGACCCGGCCCGCGAGCAGCTGCGCGAGCTGGAGCGGGCCCGGGCCCGGCTCGCCCTGCTGGACGCCGCCACCGAACGGATCGGCACCACCCTCGACGTCGGCACCACCGGCACCGAGCTCGCCGCCTTCGCCGTCCCCCGGCTCGCCGATCTCGCCACCGTGGACGTGCTGCCGCCCGCGGTCGAGCCGGCCCGGGTCGGCCACGGCGCGTCCCAGCGGCTGCACCGCGTCGGTGCCCGGGCCGTACCCGCGCTGGCCGACGCCCTCGCCGAGCTGCCCCGGCCCGGCGAATCGATCCGCCACCGGGAGGGCTCGGCCGCCGCGCGCAGCCTGGCGGGCGGCGTCGCCGTGCTCACCGAGCCCGGGCCCGAGGACTCCTGCCCGGCCGGGACCGCCTCGCTGCTGGTCCTCCCGCTGGCCGCCCGGGGCCGCCTGATCGGGCTGCTCACCCTCGGCCGCACCGCCGCCGGCCCGGCCTTCACCCCCGACGAGGCCGCCCTGCTCGGCGATCTCGCCGCCCGCGCCGCCACCGCCCTCGACAACGCCCGCAGCTTCGCCCGGTCCCAGGGCATCGCCCTGGAGCTCCAGCGGGCGCTGCTGAGCGAGCCCGGCAACCCCCACCAGAACCTCTCCCTCGCCTCCCGGTACCTTCCGTCCGGGAGCTCCTCGGTGGTCGGCGGCGACTGGTTCGAGACGGTCCGCCTGCCGTTCGGGCGCACCCTGCTGGCGATGGGCGACGTCATGGGGCACGGCGTCGAGGCCGCCGTCGACATGAGCCACTACCGCTCCGCGCTGCGCGACCTCGCCGGGATGGACCTGCCCCCGCACCGGATCCTGCGCCAGCTCGACAACGTCATCTCCGCCGACGACTCCGCCCGCCCGGCGACCTGCCTGCTGGCCCTCGCCGACCCGGGCCGGGGCCGCTGGACGCTCTCCAGCGCGGGCCACCTGCCGCCCGCCCTGATCGCCCCCGGCCGTCCGACCGAGCTGCTGCGCGTCCCCACCGGGCCGCCGCTCGGCACCGGCCTTGGCGGCTACGAGCAGACCGCCCACCCGCTCCTGCCGGGCCAGACCCTGCTGCTCTACACCGACGGCCTGGTCGAGCGCCGGGACGAGGACATCGACGCCTCCCTGGAGCGGCTCGCGGCCCTGCGCCTGCCCGCCACCGGGAACCTCGACGAGCTGCTCGACGCCGTCCTCCACTCCCTCGCCCCGCCCCCGGCCGCCGCCGAGGACGACATCGCCCTGCTGGTGGCCCGCCCCCGGCAGCGCTGACGGGCCGCCGCGCGCCGGTCCTCACCGCGACAGCCGCCCGGCCCTGACGGCCCCTCGGCCCGCACCTCCCCCCGCCCCCGCACCTCCGCTCACACCTTCGCCAGCGCCCGCCGGACGTCCGCCCAGATGTCCTCGGGGTGCTCGATGCCCACCGACACCCGCACCGTCCCCGGGCCGATGCCCGCCGCCGCCAACTCCTCGTCCGACAGCTGCCGGTGGGAGGTGCTGGCCGGGTGCAGCACCAGGGTGTGCACGTCGCCCAGGGACGGGGCCAGCGAGGCGAGCCGGACGGACTCGGTGAACGTCGCGGCCGCTTCCCGGCCGCCGGCCAGGTCGAAGGCCAGGACTCCGCCGTGGCCGTCGGGCAGCAGGCGGCGGGCGAGGTCGTGGTCGGGGTGGGTGGGCAGGCCCGGGTAGTGGACGGCGGTGACCGCGGGGTGGGCGGCGAGCCGGCCGGCCAGGTCGAGCGCGGTCTCGCACTGGCGGCGGACCCGCAGGGCGAGGGTCTGCATCCCGCGCAGGGTCAGCCAGGCGGCGAACGGGTCGGCGGCGGCGCCGAGTTCGAGCGAGCGCCGCCAGACCCGGTGGTGCAGCGCCGGGTCGGCGAAGACGGCGATCCCGCCGAGGACGTCCGAGTGTCCGCCGAGGTACTTGGTCACGGAGTGGATCACGATGTCCGCGCCGTGCTCGATCGGGCGGCACAGCAGCGGGGTCGCGAAGGTGTTGTCCACCACGCTCACCACCCCGGCCCGCTTGGCGACGGCGATCAGCCCGGGCAGGTCGGTGACCCGGGTGGTGGGGTTGGAGACGGTCTCCAGGAACAGCACCCGGGTGGTGGGGCGCAGTGCGGCCGCCACTCCGACCGGGTCGTCGCCGTTCACGTAGCCGACCTCGACGCCCCAGCGCTCGGTGAGGTCGGTCAGCGCGCCGACGGTGCCGCCGTACAGGCTGCGCTGGGCGATCACGTGGTCGCCGGCGCGCAGCAGGGCGAGCAGCGCGGTGTTGATCGCCCCCATGCCGGAGGCGGTGGCGAGGGCTCCGGTGCCGCCCTCGAGTCCGGCGACGGCCTGCTCCAGCGAGCGGACGGTGGGGTTGCCGAAGCGGTTGTAGAAGAAGGCGCCGTCCGGTCCCCCGTGGGCTCCGGCGAGCGCGTCGCCGGTGTCGAAGGCAAACAGGTGGCCCTGGTGCAGCGGGACGCCCAGCGGACGGCTGCCGGTGACCTCGGTGAGCGGCGGGTGGACGACCCGGCTCTCGGGGCGCAGCTCGTCGGGGGCCTCGTGGGAGTGGTGGTCGCTCATGGCGTTCATCCTCGGGCGGTCCCGGCGCCCGGGCCATGGCCAATCGCCGTCGAGTGGCCTGCCCGGGCGGTCGTTCCGGCCCACCGCCCGGAGGCGGTGGCGACGCCCGGGTCGCGGCGGCGGGTGGTTGCCCTCTACGACGGGTGGCTCCCGACCACGGCGGGTGGCTCCCGGCGGCGGCGAGAGGCTCCCGACGCCTCGCGGCTACTCGCGGCTACTTGCGGCGGCTGAAGATCCGCTTGGCCGCGTAGACGATCCCGACGATCAGCAGCACCACGAACAGGATGATCAGGATCACCACGACCAGCAGGAACTTGCCCAGCTTGGCGAAGAAGCCCGACTTCTTCTTCTCCTCCTTGGCGAGGTTCGCGGCCTCGGCGGTGGAGGCACCGGAGGCGACCGTGGTGACGGAGGCACCGGAGGCGGCGCTCGCCCCGGTACGGACCTCCGTACCGGCGTCCGCGGTGGAGGCCCCCACGGCCGCCCCCGGGTTCGCGGCGGCGGCCGCGACGGTTCGGGGTGCGGCCACCGCCGCCGCACCCGATGCCACGGCGGTGAGGCCGGTGGCGGCCAGCAGGGCCACCAGGGCGCCAGCCATCGAACGTATGATCCGACTAGTCATCGTGCTCCTCAAAGCGGTTCCGGAGCAGCGCGGACCCCGCCGATCTGACCAATTTCTCATGGTCTGACCAGCTGGTTTTCCCATCCGCGCCTAGTATGCTCCACTGAAGTTCTACAGCGGTGTAAAAGTTTAGCGACGGGCCCTGCCCGGATCGGCTCCGGCCCCCGGCCACGCGAACCCGCCGCTTCGACGGGGGGCGCGTGGCAACTGTGGAGGATGACGACGTGTCTGGCCGCAAGGGTTCCCCCGGAGCCGAGAATTCGCCGCACCGGGCGGGCGGGCGCCGGAGCACCGGCCGGAGGGCCGACCGGACCGGAACCGGCCAGAACCCGGACAGCTCGGACATAGCGGAGGGCCCGGCGGAGGGCCGTGCGGCGGGCCGAGCGAAGAAGAAGCCCAAGCGCAGCACCAAGGAGAAGGTGCTCTGGGCGACCGCCGGCTGCACCGCCCTCGCCGTCCTCGGCGGCGCCGCCCTCTACTACCGGCTCAACAGCAACATCAGCACCTTCGACGGCGACGCCCTCAGCAAGGACCGCCCGGAGGCCGCTGCCCCGGACTCCCAGGGCCGCACCCCGGTCAACGTGCTGATGATCGGCTCGGACAGCCGCGGCAACGGCAACAGCGACCTGGGCGGCGGCGGGGACGGCGGCGCCCGCTCGGACACCGCGATCCTGCTGCACGTCTACGCCGACCACAAGCACGCCGTCGGCATCTCCATCCCCCGCGACTCCCTGGTCACCATCCCGCCGTGCAAGCTCCCCAACGGCAAGTGGACCAAGGAACAGACCAATGTGATGTTCAACAGCGCCTTCTCGGTCGGCGACAGCGACCAGGGCAACCCGGCCTGCACCCAGAACGCCGTCGAGAAGCTCACCAACCTGCGCGTCGACCACACCATCGTGGTGGACTTCAACGGCTTCGCGTCGATGACCAAGGCGGTCGGCGGCGTCGAGGTCTGCCTGCCGAACGACATCCACGAGGGGGACCTCAACCCCAACCTCGGCCGCAAGGGGAAGCTGCTCTTCGCCAAGGGCAAGCAGAAGGTCGAGGGCCAGAGCGCGCTGGACTACGTCCGGGTGCGGCACGGCATCGGCGACGGCTCCGACATCGGCCGCACCAAGCGCCAGCAGGCCTTCCTCTCCTCCCTCATCAAGGAGGTGAAGTCCCACGGCATGGACCCGACCACGCTGCTGCCGCTCGCCGACGCGGCCACGAAGTCGCTGACCGTCGACCCCGGCCTCGGCTCCGCCGCCAAGCTGCTCTCCTTCGCCATGGAACTCAAGGACGTGGACCTGCACGACATCAAGTTCCTGACCGTGCCGTGGCGTTACGAGGGCCCGCGGGTCGCCCTGGTCCACCCGGACGTGGACCAGCTGTGGGCCGCGCTCAAGGCCGACCGCACCATCGACGGCCAGGACGCGAGCGCCCCGGCCGAAGCCGGCTCCGCCTCCCCCGCCGCGGATCCCGCCACCACCCCCGCGGCCGCTCCGGCCCCGACGGCCGCCCCGGACGCCAAGGCCGCCGAGGTGAAGGTCTCCGTGCTCAACAGCACCGGCGAGACCGGGCTCGGCGGCCGGGCCGCGGAGACCGTCAAGGGCGCCGGCTACACCGTCACCGGCGTCGGCAACGCGGTCGGCAAGCCGCGCAGCACCACCGTCGTCGAGTACGGCACCGGCGAGCGCACCGCCGCCGAGTCGGTCGCCAAGCTCTTCCCCGGCGCGACCGTGCAGCCCGGCGGCCGGGGCGTCAGCGTCGTCCTCGGCCACGACTTCGCCGCCGCCAACCCGGCGGGCCCCGCCACGCCGGCCTCCGGCGCCGCCACCGCACCGGCCCCGCTGCCCACCAGCATCAGCGGCGCCGCCCGCTCGGCCGACGACGACCCCTGCAGCAACCTCTCGTACGGCTGAGCCCGGCCCCCTCGCACAGCGGTCCCCCGCACGACGGCGGGGCGCCTCCGGAACATCGCTCCGGAGACGCCCCGCCGAGGTACGTCCGAGGGGGTGTCAGCGCCTCGTCCCGCAGGACGGACAGAACGCGGCGCCGTCCGGGACGTCCTGACGGCAGCCCGTGCACTGGACGGGCTGCGCCAGCCGGAAGCCGCAGCCCGGGCAGAACGGCGTGCCGTGGGTCTCGGTGTGGCACTGCGGGCAGACCAGCTGCCGCGGCGTGCTGACGTCGTACCCGGCCCCGGACTGCTGCCCGGCCTTGAACGCGCGCTCGGTGACCGCGTCGTTGAGACCGCGGTGCTGCGCCGCCACCGCCTCGGCCGCGGTGTCCGGGGCGCAGTTGTGGCACAGGCCCTGGGCCGGGTCGAAGCAGCGCCCGCAGGTGTATTGGGTGCACCGGGCGCAACGGTTGAAGTGGGACTGGGCGTTGGTGATGGCCCGCTGGAACGCGGCGTCCCGCGAGGTGCCCCAGGTCTGCCCGGCCAGCCCGTCGGCGGCGTTGCTGATGGTGTTGGCGTTGCCGCCGATCAGGTTCCAGGCCGCACTGACGCCCTTGCCTATCCAGCCGGCCATCTGGCCGGTCCGGAACGGTTCGAACGTCGAACGCCAGGTGTCCGAGCAGCGGTAGCAGTAGAACTCGAACTGGAAGCCCGCGCCGGTGCCGTGCTGCTCGCACATGTCGCGGTAGTTGCTGCTGAAGTAGATCTCCGAACTCACGTCGTCCCCGGTCGCTCAATGGCCTGTCAGCGGTCGCTCCCAGGGACGATAGGGCCCATCGAACGGTTCCGCCAACAACGTTCGACCGTCCCCGATCAGATCCCGGTGGCCGGCAGCAGCAGCACCCGTGCCGGATCGAACGGCTGCCAGCGCGCGGGCTGCCCGCTGCGGCCGATCCGCAGCCGGCACCAGCGCTGCCCGGCCGCGTCCTGCCACCACCCGCTGATCCGGCCGAGCGCCCAGGCACCGCCCCCGAGGTCCACCTCGACCGGCTGGTAGACCCACTGGACGTCCCGGTCCGCCGGTTCCGTTCCCACCGGACCTCCGGCGCCCACGGGACTGCACTGACTCTCCATCACGGCTCCGTCTCCCGACCCGGACCCGGCCGCCGGACGCCCCGCTCGGGGGCGGCCGACGCCGGGGTGCAGCTCACCTCCTGAACTCTACAGGCGTGTAGAGGTCAGCGGGAGGAGTTCCGTCGAAGACGATCGACCCGGCCGGAGGACCGGCCGGGTCGGGGTGCCGGGGCGAGCCGGCCTCAGCGGTCCTTCCGCATCGAGGACTCCTGCACCGACGGCGTGCGCGCCGACGACCTGCGCGCCGACCGCCGCCGCTGCCACAGGGCCAGCGGCACGATCCCGGCCAGCGCGGCGGCCTCCGGCGCCGGCGGCGCCTCGAACGGCGCGCCGGCCGCACCCGCCGCCCCGGCCGGCACCTTGTCGAAGGTGTCCGGGACGGGCAGGGTGGACCAGTCCGACAGCGGCCAGGCGACCACGAAGGCCCGGCCGACCACGTTGTCCACCGGCACGAAGCCGTCGCCGGTCTCGTTGTGGTGCCAGCGGGAGTCCCGCGAGTTGTTGCGGTGGTCGCCCATCACCCACAGCTTGCCCTTGGGCACGGTGACGGTGCCCACCGGGTCGTTGTCGCAGGGCGTCGCACCGGGGAACAGGTACGGCTCGTCCAGCGCGACGCCGTTCACCCTCAGCGGCGCGCCCGCCTCGCAGTCGACGGTGTCCCCGCCGACCGCGATCACCCGCTTGATCAGGTCCTTCTCGTCCGCCGAGGGCATCAGGCCGACGGTGCTGAGCACCTTCTGGACACTGCCCATGACGGAGTCGCCGGAGCTCGCCGGCGTGCCCTCCAGCCAGCCGCCCGGATCGCGGAACACCACCACCTCGCCGCGCTCGGGCTTGGCGCCGAACCACGGGGTGAACTTGTCGACCAGCACCCGGTCGCCGATCGCGAGGGTCTGCTCCATCGAGCCGGAGGGGATGGAGAAGGCCTGCACGAAGAAGGTCTTGATGCCGAGCGAGAGCAGCAGCGCGATCACCAGCAGGATCGGCAGCTCCTGCCAGAACGGGCGCTTCTTCCGGGGGCGCTCGGCCTCCTCGTCGGCCTTCCCGGGAGCGTCGGCGCCCGCGTTCACCGCGTCCGCCCCCTCCGCCACCGCGGTGCCCGTACCCGCCTCCGCCCCCGCCCGGCCGTCCCCGGCCCCCTCGCGCTCCGCGGCTCCGCCGCTCTCGCCGGACTCCGCGCTCTGCTGCACAGTCATTTCCTCGGCCCCTCCGACGGCCTGGCGGGAGCCGGTAGGAAGACCCCCTGTCAGGAACGAACCTACCGAACAGAGGTTCCCGGGCGCGCCCTGACGTGGATGCGCTCGCCCTGCGGACCGAACAGGCTGAGGAACTCCACCGGCTGCGGGCCCGCGTTGCCGAAGGCGTGCGGGGTGCGGGTGTCGAACTCGGCGGCCTCACCGGCCGCCAGCACCAGGTCGTGGGTGCCGAGCACCAGCCGCAGCCGCCCGGACAGCACGTACAGCCACTCGTACCCCTCGTGGACCTTCAGCTCCAGGTCCGGCCCGGCGTTCCGGCCGGGCGGCACGATGTGCTTGTAGGCGTGCAGGCCTCCCAGGTGGCGGGTGAGCGGGACGATGGTCTGGCCGTTCCTGGTCACCGGGCGCGGGTGGATCCGCGGGTCTCCGGTGGCCGGGGCGCCGACCAGTTCGTCCAGCGGCACCCGGTACTCCCGGGCCAGCGGCAGCAGCAGTTCCAGCGTCGGCTTGCGCTGCCCGGACTCCAGCCGGGACAGCGTGCTGAGCGAAATGCCGGTGGCGGCCGCCAGTTTGGCGAGCGTGGTGCCGCGCTCCCTGCGCAGCGCCCGCAGCCGCGGGCCCACCGTGGTGAGGACGTTCTCGAACTCTTCGTCGGCCATGCCTGCCATTTGCCGGTACGGCAAGGACCCTTGTCAATCCGGCACACGGGTGAGGACCCCTCCGCCACCCCTGCGGGTCACGCCCCCGGGGCGCGTCCACGGCCCCGACGCCTATCCTCACGTCATGCGCATCCACCTCACCCGGGACAGCGTCGCGGCCGGCGACGACGCCGACGCCCCGCACGCCGGGACCGTCACGCTCCCCGACGGCCTGGACGCCCCGGCGGCGCTCACCGCCCTCGGGCTCCCCCGGCCCCGGCTCCCGCTGATCGGCGGCGGCCTCGCCACCTGGGTGGTGCGCGCCGCCGACGGCACCCCGCTGGCCGTCCTCGCCCAGCAGTGGCCGCGGCCCCGACCGCTGCCGGCCTGGCAGGGCCCGCTCGACCGCCTGGCCGGAGCGGACGGCACCGTCCGGCTGCACGTCGAGTACCGGCGCCAACTGGACCCGGAGGCCGAGTACCAGCGGCTGCTGCCCGGCTGAGGCCTACGGGTCCGAACAGCTACGGCGTGCCGAGGAACCAGAAGAACGGCCCCTGCTCGTACAGCGACCGCACGATCGGCTCGGACCAGTCCGTGACGACGAACAGCACCAGGCCCACCGCCCCGCCCAACAGCAGCCCGGCCGCCACGGCCGCCGTCATCATCCCCGCGATCGCCCGCATCCGGGCCTCCTCCCCGTCGCCGGGGAGACTCCCCCGCCGGCCCCGTGGCGGCACCGAACGTCCTTGGACCGAGGCCGAGTTGTCACCGAGCAGTGAGCAACGGTGAGCAACGGGGGCGGGAAGCGCGGCCCGCTACCGGTACTCGCGCAGCCTGGCCCGCACCCCGAACGCGGTGAGGCCGAGCGCCAGCAGCAGCGCCCCGCCGGCCAGCGCCGCCGTGGTGCCGTCGAGGTCGTCGTCGGTCGCGGCGACCGCCCGGTCCATCGCACCCGCGTTGATCGCGATGGTGTCCCCGATCGCGGTGCCCAACTGCCCGAAGTCGTAGTCGGACTGGCCCTTCGACAGCCCGGTGTTGAGCGTGACCGCCTCCTTCAGCCTCCCGGCGTCGCGCAGCTCGCGGATCCCGCGGTCGGTCCGCTGGTACTGCTGGAAGGCGTCCAGCACCCGCTCAGCGGCGTCCTGCTCGCCCGCGAAGGTGATGTTGTGCAGCTCGCTCCCCAGGTAGCCGCCGAAGGGGACCGCCGTACGGTCCGCGCGGTGCCGGGCGGCGGCGTCGGCCAGTCGGGCGCCGTAGTCCGGCAGTGTCGCCCCGTCGAGGCGGACGATCGCCTGCGCCTTGTCGAGGAAGCCCTGCTCGTAGGCGGCGGCGCGGCTCGGGTCGGTGAGGTAGCGGCTCTCGTCGGCGTTCATGTCGTACGCCACGGCGCGGGCCCGGCTGAGCGCGATCACCGAGTCGTAGGCGTTGCTCTTGGCCGTCACCAGGCGGTCGTCCGCACGGCCCGCCAGGGCGAGCGCGGTCACCAGCGCCACGCCGGTCAGCACGGTGACGGCGGCCAACGCCGGGCTGAGGACCCGCCGGTAGCGCACGGCGAGGGCGCGCTGGAGGCCCAGCAGCGCGGCCAGCGCGAGCAGGCCGACGGCGAGCAGCCACCACCAGCCGCCGCCGAGCGCCCGGCGCTGCCCGGAGTACACCTGCTCGACGGTGGCCTCGTTGGCGGCGGTGACCTGGTCGGCGGCGGGCAGCAGCTGTTGGCGCAGCAGGTCGGTGGCCTGCCGGTAGGTGTCCAGGGCCGCCGGGGAGGGTTGTCCGGCCGGTGCCTTGGCCTGCTCCTCCAGCAGCCGGGCCTGGGCCACCAGGGCCTCGTAGCCGCCCAGTCGGCCGAGCACCAGCTGGACGGCGCGCTGCCCGGCCGGATCGTCGGCGGCGGCCTGGGCGGCCTGCTGGAGGTCGTCGTCGGCCTGGGCGCGGCGCTGCTCGTAGGCGTCCAGGGTCTGCCGGCGCAGCGCGGTGTAGTCGGGGTCGGCGCCGACCAGCAGCAGGTTGGCGGCCTGGGCGTCCATGTCGCTGAGCGCGAAGTAGAGGTCGGCGGCGCGGGTGGCCTGCGGGGCGGCCCGGTGGCCGATGGTGTCGGTGCCGTCGCGGGCTCCGCCGAGCACGGCGGTGGCGGTGGCGCCGAGGGCGAGCAGGGCGGCCAGGCTCAGTGCGGTGAGGCCGCGGACCAGGCGCGGGGTGGTCCAGTAGGCCCGGCTGCCCGTCCTGCGGACGGCCCGGCCCAGGCGGGTCGGGGCACCCGGCGCCTTCCCGGCGCGGCCCTCCTCGGCCCGTTCCTCCCGGCCCCGGCCTTCCCCGGCTCGGCCCTCCCCGGCAGGGTCGTCCTCCCGCGGGGCGCTCGCCCGGTGCTCCATGGAGGTCGTCATGACCACCCGTCCCTTCCCCCGTCGCACGGTCTGCCGATGCCCCGGCCGGAACCGAAACGCAGAACCGTTTCTCTACTTCCGCCGCGCGACGCTAGTGCCGCGTCACCCGCGACGAGGTGCTCCCTGACGGCTCCTTGACGCCGCCGGGCACCGTTCTTGACGCGCTCTTGGCGCGCCCTCCCGGTGCCCGGCAGCCGTCATCCTCCGGCGAGGGCCGGGCGGCTCAGCCCTGGCCGGCCCTGCCGCCGCGGTTCGCCGTCTTCTTCCGACGGGCCCTCTTCTTACGGGCGCGCTCGGACACGGCGGTCTTCCTCGTGGACGTCGGGTCGGCCCGGTTCAGGCCGCCCGGCCGACCAGCTGGTCGGCGAGCCTCGCCAGCCGCTTCACCGAACGCTCCTCCTGGGCGACCAGCGCCGTCTGCGCGACCGAACCGCCGTCGTAGTAGGCGCCGTTGGCGACCGGGACGCCCGGCAGGCAGAGCCGGACCACGGCCGCCGCCCCCTCCGCGGCCGGCGCGCCCGTACGCCCGTACAGCGGCAGCAGCGCGGTGGCGCACTGGCCCGGGTTGAGGCTGACGGCCGTGATGCCGGAGCCGGCCGGTGCCATCTCGGCGGTCGCCATGGTGAGCGCGAGCTGCGACTGGGCGTACGCGGCGACCCGCGAGTACCTCTTCGTCCGGTGCGGGTCCGACCAGTTCATCGAGGCGGTGCGGTGCAGCGAGGAGGAGACGTTGACGATCCGGGCGTCGCCGGCCGCCGAGAGCGGCGCCCGCAGCAACCGCGCCAGCAGGTGCGCGGCCAGGAAGTTGACCTGGAGCGAGACCTCGTTGCCGTCCTCGGTGAGGGTGCAGCGCTCGGGGGCCATCGCCGCGGCGTTGTTCACCAGCAGGTCCAGCGCCGGGTAGTGCTTGACGACCGTGCCGGCCAGCACGGCGATCTCCGCGAGGTGGGTGAAGTCGGCCGCCAGTTCGACGAGTTGGTCCCGCCGGGCGCCCGCGGCGACCAGGCGCCCGACGGCCGCCTCGGCCTCGGCGGCGGTCCTGGCGTGCACCAGCACGGTGGCGCCCAGCCCGGCGAGCAGCCGGGCGGTCTCCCAGCCGATCCCGGAGGAGGCCCCGGTGACCAGGGCGGTGCGGCCGGACAGCACGGTGCCGGACATTTCGGACACGGCGGAGATGGACAGGACGGAGTCGGACATGACCGTTCCCAGGGTGCGTGGCACCGCCGGCCCTGACCGGACCGGAGGTGCGGGCTCAACTGGCCCGATGGAATGAGGAGAAGAGGAACGCCGAACGCCTTCTACGGATCGCGACGGCCCCCGGGCGAGGCCCGCGCGCGCCCGCCCCCGCCCGCGCCGCGACGGCGCCGGGACGGGGTACGGCGCGCACCGTGCCCTCCGGCGGGGAGGCGCGGATCAGCGCACGGCGATGACGGCCACGGCAGCGCGGACCGTCGGCCGCCTATGCGGCGGACGGTCGTGATGGCGTACCGGGCGGTTCATGCTCCTCATCCAACCGACGCTCCCCCACCCGGGCAAGCGCCGCGCCGACGCCCTGACGAATCCCTGACGCAGCCACCCCCTTGGAGGTCCGGAGCTCCGGCCTACAGCCAGTTCCGCTTCTTGAACACCAGGTACAGCCCGGTGCACACCAGTGCCATCAACCCGATCGCGAACGGGTAGCCGAAGGCCCACTGGAGCTCCGGCATCGTCTCGAAGTTCATCCCGTACACCGTGCCGATCAGGGTCGGCGCGAAGAGGATGGCCGCCCAGGAGGAGATCTTCTTGATCTCGTCGTTCTGCACGTGCCCCGCCTCGGCGAGCTGCTTCATCTCCTCGTTCTGCCGCTGCGAGACCAGCGTCGCGTTGACGGTGAGGATGTTCTGGAGCATCTGCCGGAAGCCGTCCACCCGCTCGGCGGCGTAGGTGGCGTGGTCGGCGACGTCGCGCAGGTAGCGCTGGAGCTCCTCGTCGGTGCCGTACTTGCCGAAGCCCGCCTCCAGGCTCTTCATGATCTCCAGCAGCGGGCGGGTGGCCCGCTGGAACTCGATCACCTCGCGGGACAGCTCGTAGATGCGGCGGGAGACCTGCGGGTCGCCCCCGAACACCTCGGTCTCGATCTCGTCGATGTCGTGCTGGAGGCCGGCGATCACCGGCGCGTAGCCGTCCACCACGGCGTCCAGCACCGCGTACAGCACCGCCTCGGGGCCGAGCGCCAGCAGCTCCGGGTCGTCCTCCAGGCGGCGGCGCACCGCCGACAGGTCCGGGGCCTGGGAGTGCCGGACGGTGAGCACGAAGTCGGGGCCGACGAAGAGGTGGATCTCGCCGAAGTCGACCTCCTCCGCCTCGTCCAGGTAGCGGGCGGCGCGCAGCACGACGAACAGGGTGTCGCCGTAGCGCTCCAGCTTCGGCCGCTGGTGGGCGACGATGGCGTCCTCGACGGCCAGCTCGTGCAGGTCGAACCGGTCGGCGGCCTCCAGCAGCTGCGCCTCGGCCGGACGGAACAGGCCGATCCAGGCCATCGTGCCGGGCCGGTCGGGCAGCGTGCGGTAGATGTCGGCGAGGTCGGTGGGCGCGTCTATCCGGCGGCCGTCGCGGTAGACCGCCGCGTCCACGACGGAACGCTCCAGCGTCACCGGTTCGACGGGCTGGTCGGGGCGCGGGTCCATCGAGTGCTCGGGCGCCGGCTGGGTGTCCGAGGGCCGGACGACGGAACGGGAGAACGGACGCTTGCTCGCGCGCACGGCGCGCACACGCCAGTCGGACATGGCGGAGACCTCCACGGGGGATGCCCGGCCGCCGTACGGGAACACGGCGGACCGGAGGCGCCCGGCCGGCCGCCACGCGCACGGCGCGACCGGCGGCGCCTCGCCGGGAGGACGAGGTCAGTGCCGCGCGGGAGCCGTACGGGAGGAGGTGTGCCGGGGGCTGCGAGTGGTGCGGGACAACCGGGGGCGGGGCCGACTTCGACCCGTACTACTGCACTCCACGGCTCTCACCTCCTCGGCTCCGCGCGCTCACGCACCGGGAGGGGCGCCAGCACAACCCCGCCGAGTCTAGTACCCGTACGCCCCGGCCTCCGACCAGGGCCCCGGGCCGGGCACGCGTCCACCGCCCGCACCGGTGTTCCACGGAGCGCCCGGCGCCGGCCCCGCGCCCTCTCAACGGCCGCACCGGGCGGGGTTGTTCGTCCACAGCGAAGCCGTCACGAATCGGCGACCACGCCACTACGCTACGTGTCATGACTTCTTCGAAGAAGGCCCCGGGGCGGGGTACTGCGGTGGTGGTCGGCGGTGGACTCGCGGGGCTGGCGGCCGCCTGGGCGCTGCGCGGGATCGCCGAGCGGATCGTCGTGGTGGAGCGCGACCGCTACCCGGCGGGGACGGAGTTCCGGGCCGGGGTGCCGCAGGGCCGGCACGCCCACCTGGTGCTGGAGGCCGGGCACCGGCTGCTGGACGAGATGATGCCCGGCATCAAGCAGCAACTGATGGACGCGGGCGCGCAGCGGGTGGCCGCCTCGGACGTCAGGTGGCTGTGCTCCGCGGGGTGGCTGGCCGAGTACCCGGCGCAGATGGCCTTCCTCTCCTGCACCCGGCCGCTGCTCGACGCGTTCGTGCTGGACCGGGTCCGCGCCCACCCCGCGATCGAGTTCCTGGAGGGGACGGACGTGGTCGGGCTGCTCGGCTCGGCGGCGGCGGTGACCGGGGTGAAGGTCCGCGAGCGCGGCCCGGAGCGCGGCGAGGTCCGGGAGATACCGGCCGAGTTGGTGGTGGACGCGGCCGGCCGCTCGACCTCGGTGCCGAGGTGGCTGGCCGAACTGGGCTGCCCGCCGGTGCCCGAGGAGCGGGTGGACGCGGGCGTCGCGTACGCCTCCCGGATCTTCCACCGCCCGGCCGGGTCCGACCTCGGCGACCAGGCGGTCTACCTCCAGACCAAGGCCCCGGACGCGCAGCGGATGGGCGTCCTGCTGCCGGTCGAGGGCGACCGCTGGATCGTCAGCCTCGCCGGGATGCGCGGCGCCGAACCGGCGGCCGGCCCGGAGGGGTTCGCCGAGCACCTGGGGCAGCTGCGCGACCCCCTCCTGCACGAGGTGCTGCAGGGTGCCGAACCGGCGGGCGAGGTCCGGGGGTTCCTTCCCGGCCCGGGCGTGCGCCGGCACTACGAGCGCGGCGGCCCGGACGGGCTGGTGGTGGTCGGCGACGCCGCGAGCACCTTCAACCCGGTGTACGGGCAGGGCGTCACCGTCGCCCTGTTCTGCGCCCGGGAGCTGCGCCGCTCCGCGAAGCGGCACGGCGGCATCGGGCACGCCGCGGCCCGGGCCGCGCGGCGCGCCGTCGCCGCGGCCTCCGCGGTGCCGTGGATGATCTCCTGCGCCGAGGACGCCCGCTTCCGCGCCACCGCCGGCGCGCCCTCCGGGGCCCTGGTCGGGCTCCAGCACCGGTTCTTCGACAAGGTGCTGGCCGCCAGCACCCGGGACCCGGCGGTCACCGCGGCGTTCCACGAGGTGATGTCGCTGGTGGAGCCGCCGTCGCTGCTGTTCCGGCCGTCGGTGCTCGCGGCGGTCCTGCGGGCCTGAGGGGGCACGGGGACGAGGGGCCGGCGCGGCGCTCCGGGCTTGGGGGGCGCGGCGCCGGCGCGGCGCTCCGGGCGTGAGGGGGCGCGGCGCCGGCGCGGCGCTCCGGAGCGCTGCATCCCGAGGTGCGCAGCGCTCCGGAGCGCTACGCCCCGAGGTGCGCGGCGACGTACGGCAGCGCCACCTGTTCCAGGCCGCGCAGGCCGAAGGCGGGGTGGACGTTGACCTCGAAGACCACGCCGCCGCTCTCGGCCGCGAGGTCCACCCCGGCCAGGTCGAGCCCCAGGGAGGCGGCCGCCGCGACGGCCGACTCCGCGAGCCCGTCCGGCAGTTCGGCGTAGTCGAGCACGGTGGAGACGGCCCCCCGGCTCTCGTTGCAGGGCGCGTCCGGGTCCGCCTGGACGTGCTCGACCACCCGGACCACGCGCCCGTGCAGCACCACCACCCGGTACTGGTGGCGGCGCCCGTCCGGGAGGATGTTGCGGGCGTCACGGGCGAGCAGCCAGGGCGCCCGCGCGTAGTGCCGCGCGGCGGCGTCGAGCTGGGCGCGGGTCGTGACGTGGAAGACGTCGTCGCCGCCCATCCCGACGCAGGGCCGGGCCCAGACGTCGCCGCCGAGTTCCGCGAAGGCCTCGGCGGCGGCCTCCGGGCTCGGCTCGCGGAGCGCGATGCTGGGCATGTGCGGCACGCCGTCCCGGACGAAGCGGGCGACGGTGAGGTCCTTCTCGGTGGCCGACCGCCACGCCTGGGCGTCGGTGCCGAGCGAGCGGGCGCCGAATCCGCGCAGCCGCCGCTGGAAGTCCTCGAACGCGCGGCGCCGGTGCGGCGGGATCTCATAGACGATCACCGTCTCGGCGGTCACCGTCCGGCCGCCCGCCTCCAGTCGGAACCCGCCCGCGTCGTCGGCCTCGATCAGGCCGCTGCCGCCGGTCAGGAAGTGCCGGGCGTCCAGCTGTACGGGTTCCCGGCCGGTCAGCGTCCGGGCGGCGGCGGCGAGCACCTGCCGACTGCCTTCGGTCGAGCTGTGATCGGTCAGGAGTACGAGATCGCGTCGGGGCATGCGGACATGCAAGCGAGTGCGGCGTGATCACGACAAGGCGGCCTCGTGCGCCACCGGCCCGGCGGGGTGGCCGAAACCGGGTATCCGCAACCGTGCCGCCCCGCTCCGAGCCGTCCGCTTCGTCGCCCGGTTAATTCGGATGCGCCCGCTCCGCCCGCCCGCTAGCCTGCCCGACATGTCTACGCCCCGAATCTCCTAGCTCGCGGACCCACTTCCACGCAACCCGTGTGTCCGCAAGCTTTTTCGGAGCGTTATCCCATGATCACCACCCGTGGTGTCGACGTGCGCGTCGGCGCCCGCCTGCTGCTGTCCGACGTCACCCTGCACATCGCCCCCGGCGACCGGATCGGCCTGGTCGGCCGCAACGGCGCCGGCAAGACCACCCTGCTCGCCACCCTGGCCGGGCAGCTCGCGCCCGCCGCCGGCACGGTCACCCGGACCGGGGCCGTCGGCTACCTCCCGCAGGACTCCCGCGCCGCCGACCCGTCGGCCACCGTCACCGACCGCGTCCTGTCCGCCCGCGGCCTGGACGCCGCCGTCCGCGCCGTGCGCGCCGCCGAGGCCGCGATGGCCCGGGCCGGGTCGCCCGCCGAGGAGCGCCGGGCGATGGACGCGTACGTCCGGGCCGAGGCCGGGTTCCAGTCCCGGGGCGGCTACGCCGCCGAGGCCGAGGCGGCCCGGATCGCGGCCGGGATCGGCCTGCCCACCCGGGTGATGGACTCCCCTGTCGGCACGCTCTCCGGCGGTCAGCGCCGCCGGGTCGAACTGGCCCGCATCCTGTTCGCCGACCACGGCACCCTGCTGCTGGACGAGCCGACCAACCACCTGGACGCCGACTCCGTCGCCTGGCTGCGCGGCTTCCTCGCCACCCACCGCGGCGGACTGGTCCTGATCAGCCACGACCTCGGACTGCTCGAGGAGACCGTCAACCGGGTCTTCCACCTGGACCCGCAGCGCGCCACGATCGACGTCCACAACACCGGCTGGCAGACCTACCTGAACCAGCGCGCCGCCGACGAGCGCCGCCGCACCCGGGAGCGCGCCAACGCCGAGCGCAAGGCCGCCGCCCTGCACACCCAGGCCGACCGGATGCGGGCCAACGTCGCCACCGCGACCACCGCCCGCAGCATGGCCCGCCGGGCCGACCGGATGCTCGCCGAGCTCGAACCCGTCCGGCAGGCCGAGCGCACCGCCCGGATCCGGCTGCCCGAGCCCGCCCCGTGCGGCCGGATGCCGCTGGGCGCGATCAGCCTCGCCAAGTCCTACGGCGGCCGGCCGGTGCTGACCGGCCTGGACCTCGCCGTGGACCGCGGCAGCCGGCTGGTCGTGCTCGGCCCGAACGGAGCCGGCAAGACCACCCTGCTGCGCGTCCTGGCCGGCCGGGAGGCCCCGGACGCCGGCCGCGTCGTCCCCGGCACCGGCCTGCGGCTCGGCTACTTCGCCCAGGAGCACGACACCCTCGACCCGGCGCTCAGCGTGCGCGACAACCTCGCCGCGGCCGCGCCCGGCCTGACCGACGGCGAACTGCGGCACGTGCTGGGCGCGTTCCTCTTCCGCGGCGACGACGCCGACAAGCCCGCCGGGGTGCTGTCCGGCGGCGAGAAGACCCGGCTGGCCCTGGCCGCCCTGGTGCACTCCGGCGCCAACGTGCTGCTGCTCGACGAGCCGACCAACAACCTCGACCCGGCCTCCCGCACGGAGGTCCTGGCCGCGGTCGGCGGCTACCCCGGCGCGATCGTGATGGTCACCCACGACCCGGACGCCATCGAGGCGCTCCGGCCGGACCGCGTGCTCCTCCTCCCGGACGGCGACGAGGACCTCTGGCACGACACCTACCTGGACCTGGTCACGCGGTCCTGAGGGCCGGTGCCCGCCCGCCGGGCTTCCTCCCGGCGGGCGGGCGGGCCGGCCCGGCCCGGCTACGGCTTGCGCGCCTCGATCAGGAAGCGCGCCGAGTGGGCGACGAACGGCCCCTCGGCGCGGATCCGCCCGTCCAGCTCGCGCAGCCGGTCCCGGTGGGCCTCGACGGTGAAGCCCGGGACCATCCAGACCACCTTGCGCAGGAAGTACACCACCGCGCCGATGTCCCGGAACTCCGTCCGCAGCCGCTCGGACCGCAGGTCCACCACCTCCAGCCCGGCCGCCCGCGCCTCGGCACCCTCCACCTCGGGGCGGCGGCCCTCCCGTGCCTCCGGCTGCGGCCCGAGGAAGTACTCGACCAGCTCGAAGACCGACGCCGGGCCGACGTGCTGGGCGAAGTACGTGCCACCGGGGCGCAGCACCCGGGCGATCTCCGTCCACCAGGCCCGCACCGGGTGCCGACTGCTGACCAGGTCGAAGGCCCCGTCGGCGAACGGCAGCGGCGGCTCGTCCGGGTCCGCGACCACCACCGCGCCCAGCGGGTGCAGCAGCCGCGTGGCGCGGGCCAGGTTGGGCGGCCAGGACTCGGTGGCCGCGAGCACGGGCGGCCGCCCGCCCAGCCGTACGGCGCCCGCGAGCACCTCGCCCCCGCCGGTCTGGACGTCCAGCGCCGCCGTCGCTGCCCCCAGCCGCCCGGCCAGCAGCCGCTGGTAGCCCCAGGAGGGCCGCTCCTCGGTCGCCCGGCCCTCCAGCCAGGAGAAGTCCCAGCCGTCCACGGACACGGACTCCGCCTCGGCGATCAGCTCTTCGAAGGTACGCATGTCCGCATCATGACGGCGGGTCCACCGCCCGGCCAGCGGATTCCCTCGGCGGGCGCCGCCAGCCACTGCATCGGCCGCGGCTTCCGAAAATTGATGACGGATCCTCATATTCCTGTGGAAGAAGCTCGATTGGCCCCGACAGAACCTTCACGCGATGTTGGGGAAATCTCACCTCGGCGGAGCCCGGAGCTAACGTCGTGGTTACACACCGTCGGTACGCTGGGGGACGACGGTGATCGGCAACGGGCCCGAGGGGAGGCGGCGGTGACGGCACGGCGCATCTCGCGCGGCAAGCGGCTCGCCCTTCTCTTCGCCGCGCTCGTCTCGGCCCTGTTCGCCGTCCTCGGGACCGGCGCCCAGGCGTACGCCGCCGAGCCGCTGCCGAAACCCGCGGCAGCTGCCGAGGGGGACCCGACCTGCAAGGCCCACCACGCCGCGGAGTCCCTGACCGGCCGGGCCGCGGTCCGCCACCGCTCGTGCGGCGGCACGGCCGTCCGCACGGCCCTCCTCGCCTCGGTCGGCACCGGCGTCGCGGCCACACCCGCCACGGTGCCCACCGGGCCGGTACCGGAAGCGAACGGGTCGAGACCGGCCGCGCTCGCGCGCCTCCAGGTGTTCCGCTGCTGACAGCTCCCGCGAGCTGACGCTCCTCGCACGCGATCCGGCGCGCGCCCGGTACGGGCACGCGCGGCCCCGCCATGCCCTCGGCCGGCGATCCGCGGCCCGGACCGGCGCACCGCTCCGCCGCACCCGCGTCAGCCCGCCGCTGCCCCACGACAGCAGCTCCCCGCCCGGCACCACCCGGGCGGGCAGAAGGAGACCTCTCATGCAGTCCCTCGTGACGCACGCCCGCGTCTTCCCGCACCGGCTCGCCACCAGCGGCCACGACCTCGGCCGGCTCTCGGCCGGGCAGGCCCCCGAAGCCCTGTTCATCACCTGCTCCGACTCCCGCGTGGTTCCGGCCCTGATCACCGGATCCCGCCCCGGGCAGCTGTTCGAGCTGCGCACCGCCGGGAACATCGTCCCCGCCTACGACACCACCGCCCCCAGCGGTGAGGCGGCCACCATCGAGTACGCCGTCGACATCCTCAGGGTCCCCGACATCATCGTCTGCGGGCACTCCCACTGCGGGGCCATCGGTGCCCTCGTCCGGGCCGAGGACCTGGCCCCCGTCCCCGCCGTGCGGACCTGGCTCGAGCACGCCGCTCCGCCCACCCGCCACCTCGCCCCCGTTCCGGCCCACGACCAGGAGGCGGACGTCGCGGGGCCGGTGCAGCGCAACGTGCTCG
Source organism: Kitasatospora sp. NPDC056800 (assembly GCF_042789775.1). Classification (NCBI taxonomy): domain Bacteria; kingdom Bacillati; phylum Actinomycetota; class Actinomycetes; order Kitasatosporales; family Streptomycetaceae; genus Kitasatospora; species Kitasatospora sp. NPDC056800. The sequence goes on from NZ_JBHUAL010000006.1 coordinate 94,959, forward strand.
CCCAGCTCGACCGGCTGCACACCTACCCGGGCGTGACCCGCCGCCTGGCGGAGGGCACCCTGCGCCTGCACGGCTGGTACTACGAGGTGCACACCGGCACCGTCCTGGCCGGCTCGGACCGGGGGTTCCTGCCGCTGTGAACACGCCCTACCGCAACCGCATCCCCGACCGCTCCGGGCTCCGTGGCCGCAACCGGGTTCCCGACGGCTCCGGGTCCCGTGGCCGCAACCGGGTTCCCGACGGCTCCGACCGTTCCGCCGCGTCCGCGCCGCGCGGCCCCTTCGCGCACTGGCGCCAGGACCTGCCCGCCTCGCTGGTCGTCTTCCTGGTGGCCGTCCCGCTCTGCGTGGGCGTCGCCGTCGCCTCCGGCGTGCCGGCCGAACGCGGCCTGATCACCGGCATCGTCGGCGGCCTGGTCGTCGGCCTGCTCCCCGGCAGCAGCCTCCAGGTCAGCGGGCCGGCCGCCGGACTGACCGTTCTCGTCTACGACGCCGTCCAGCAGTTCGGGCTCGCCTCCCTGGGGCCCCTCGTCCTCGCCGCCGGGGTCCTCCAGGTCACGATGGGCCTGCTGCGGATGGGCCGCTGGTTCCGCGCGATCTCCCTGTCGGTCGTCCACGGCATGCTCGCCGGGATCGGCCTCATCCTGATCCTCGGCCAGCTGTACGCCGTCTCGGGCCGCTCCGCGCCGGGCACCGGCCCCGCCAAGGTGGCCGGGCTCCCCGCGCTGCTCGGCGACTGGCTGACCGGCCGGGCCGCGATGACCGCCGTCCTCATGACCGCCGCCACGGTGGCCCTGCTGATGTGCTGGAAGAAGCTGCCCGGCCCCGTCCGCGCGGTGCCCACCCCGCTGGCGGCGGTCGCCCTCGCCGCCGGTGCGACCGCGCTGTTCGACCTGGACGTCCCCAGGGTGGACGTGGACGGCCTGCTCGGCGCCGTCGCCGTCCCGACCGCGGACGGCTTCGGGGCCGTCGCGAGCGCGGCGGGCCTCGGCACCGTGCTCGCGTTCGCCGTCATCGCCTCCGCCGAGAGCCTGTTCAGCGCCGCCGCGGTCGACCAGATGCACGACGGACGCCGCACCGACTACGACCGGGAGCTCACCTCCCAGGGCGTCGGCAACGCCCTGTGCGGGCTGCTCGGCGCGCTGCCGATGACCGCCGTGATCGTCCGCAGCGCCGCCAACGTCCAGGCCGGCGCCCGGACCAGGACCTCCCGCGTCCTGCACGGTGTCTGGCTGCTGCTGTTCGCCGCGCTGCTGCCCGCCGTCCTGGGGCTGATCCCGCTCGCCGTCCTCGGCGGCGTCCTCATCCACGCCGGCGGCAAGCTGATCCCGCTGCGGCAGGGCGCGGCCCTGTGGCGGGCACACCGCGGCGAGGTCGTGGTGCTGACCGCCACCGCGGGCGCGATCGTCGTCACCAACCTCTTCGAGGGCGTGCTGCTCGGGGTGGCCCTCGCCGTCGCCAAGAGCGCCTGGCAGACCTCCCGGTTGCACATCGATCTCACCGACGACGGTGACGGTCGACCGCTGCAGGTCCGGCTGAGCGGCAACGCCACCTTCCTGCGGCTGCCCCGCCTGCTGGACACGCTGGAGTCGCTGCCGACGGACCGCGCGGTCGACCTCGACTGGAGCGAACTGCGCCACCTCGACCACGCCTGCCGCAGCGCCCTGCTCACCTGGGCCGACCAGCACACCGCACGGGGCAGCACCGATGTACGGCTGAAACCGCCACTGGTCATGAGCGCCTGACGATCGGACGGACGGCGGGTGGGCGGGGCGCCCCTTCGGAGC